>NZ_ONDD01000017.1:0-3587 GCF_900316465.1 uncultured Fibrobacter sp.
TACAATTTTATCTATAAAAAAGAACAGCAATTTGTATGGTGTATACAAATTGCCGTGTAATATCGTTTTGTTGTGGGGCTTATGCTTTCTTTTCGACAAGCTCCTGGGCCATTTTCTTCATTCCGTTGAAGTCCCACTTGCCGGAACCCAGCTTCGGAATGTTGTCTACCACAAATACGGCACCCGGCTGCATGAGCGGTGGAATGCCTGCCTTGCGGAGGTTGCGCGAAACGTCTTCGGCGTTCACGTTGCCCTTGACCAGGAGCACAATCTTTTCGCCCTTGGCGGAATCGGGCACGGCTGTAACGGCAAATTCGCAGTCTTCCATGACCTTGGATTCTGCAATACGCAGTTCCACTGCAGTCAGAGAAATCATTTCGCCGCCGAGCTTGGCAAATCGGCTGTAGCGGCCGAGAATCTGCACGAATCCGTCCGGGGTGAGCTTGCACTTGTCGCCCGTCTTGTACCAGCGACGGCCATTGATGTTGATGACCACAGCGTCGGTCTTTTCCTTGTCCTTGAGGTAACCCTTCATCACCTGCGGACCGGTTACCACCAACATGCCTTCTTCGCCGTTGGGCAAGAACTCGTTGGTTTCCGGATCGATGATTGCGCAAATGGCTCCAGGCACCGACATACCGATACTGGAATTGTCACTGCACTTTTCCATGGTCAAGAAGTCGTCCAGCAATACGTTCGGGGCGTTGAGCGTTGCAAGTGGCGTGAGCTCGGTGCAACCGTAGCCTTCGTAAATGTCCTTGCCGAACTTGAGCTTGAACGTTTCGCGCATTTCGGGGCGGAGCTTTTCAGCACCGGCAATGATGTAGCGCAGCGAATCCAGACACATGGGGTGGACCCAGCGGTTAATGGCGATAGCGCGCAGGAACGTGGGCGTGCCCATCATGATGGTGGTCTTGTACTGGGCGCACACGCGGGCCAAGGTCTTGATGTCGGTCGGGTCCGGGCAAAGCACCATCGGCACGCCATCTAACAGCGGCATCATGAAGGTCATGGTAAAGCCGAAAGAATGGAACAACGGGAGCAATGTGGTCATCACGTCGGTGCGGCGCAACTTGAGAATATGATCGCCTTGCTGGGCGTTGCTTATCACGTTCTTGTGGGTAAGTTCAACACCCTTCGGCGTACCTTCGGAACCCGAACTGAACAGAATCACGGCGTCGTCATCGAGCTTGGCCGAGGTAAACCACAGGCGGCGCAAAATGGCGGCCGGACAGATGCGGATAATGAATGCCGAAACAAAACGGCAAACCGTCGACATCTTGGCTTCTTCTTCGTCCAGGTAAATCATCTGGCATTTGCCGGCAATCTGGCCGAAGGCCGGGTTCTTGCCGCAGAGCTTTTCGAAGAAGGGGCGGGTCGTCACAATCGTAGAAAGGTCTGCCTTTTCGATACAGCCAAGAATCGTATCCACCGGAGCGGAGTAGTTCAGGTTCACCGTCGTCTTGCCGACGCCGAGAATGGACATGATACCGAGTGCGGCGTCGCGGCTGGTGGGCATCATGAAGCCCACGTTCTTGTCGTTCTTGGTGGCGGACTTGATCACTTTACCGAGGTAGTGGCACAGGCGAATCATGCCGTAACCGTTTACGTGGTTGCCGGCAGGGTCAATCAAAATCATGCGGCTACGGCGCTTGCGCATGGCCTTGAACCAGAGCGGAACAATGGAGGCGGAATGGCTCATGGCGATGTTCCAAATGTCGGTATCCAAAAGTTCCAGGTCGTGGCGGATTTCTTTTTCGGTTGCGTTCGTCGGCAGCGGCTTCGAAAATCCGACGCTAATGATGCGGTTAAAGGACTGCGGACGGTTCACGCATTCGCTGGCGTGGCTGTAACGGCTGCCCCAAAGACCTTGAATGTAGAAAGGAATGATCGGAGCTTCGGTGCCTTCTATTGCCTTGGAGTAATCGAGCGAGAAGGTCGATACAAACGGTGTCTTCGACACTTCGCCTTCAGGGAAGATGACGACCACTTCGCCGTTCAAAAGTGCCTTGTGGATTTCTTCCATGGCCGGGCCCGGGTCGCGGCGGTTAATGCTAATCAAGAAGTTCCCATGGAAGAACCAACGCTGGTACCAGTCGGCAAAGGTGTTGCGGTTGCTGGCGATACGGAGCGGTCTTGGAGATGCAATCTGGAGCACGGCCCAGTCGATAAAGCTGAAGTGCGGACCTACAAGAAGCGCGGGGCCGTTTTCGGGAATGTTCTGTACGCCCATGACCTTCACCTTGTAGCGGAATACGAAGGCGAACGCAAAACGGAGTGCGGCACGCAAAAGGGCCATCGGGTTGTTCTTGAGGTTTGCGATGAAGCAGAGCGCAAGAATCACTGCCAAAATCATGAAGCAGTAATCCAGCGTAATCGGTGTAAAGATCAAGAGCAGCGTCTGGCCGCCCATAATCACCACGAGCAAAGCCATCTGGATTGCGTTTGCCACAGCGTGAATACGGCCTGCGGTATCAGGACGTGTAAAGTTCTGGATCACGGTACGCAAAATCACGAAGGCTGAACCGGCACACCAGCCGATGACGCCGTATAGAATCGCTTGAACCCATCCGTTTACCAGCGGAAGTGCGAACATGGTAATGGCCGAAGCTGCTGCCGAGAAGGGAATGAGGCCTGTTTCCACAAAGCCTTTGGATGCCTTGCTGGCAGAGAACGCGCCAATCACGTAGCCCGCGGTCACGATGAACATGGAAACCGGAATCACGGCGGTGTTCAGCATGTCGGCCATGTTCTGAATCAAAATCAAGAAAATCTGAGTCACACCCCAGAAGGCGGCAAGACCGAGAATCGAAAGGCGTACAATCGGGTGGCTCCAGGTGGCCGAGAAGTTGCGCATGGGGGAGCGCATCTTGAGGCTGTCATGGGTTTCGCCGACCTTGATGCAAAAGCCTGCAATCGTGGTTACGACGCTTAAGCCAAGATAAATCCAGAGCGTCAAGTCAATGCTTACCGGAGAATCGGGCCTGCCCGAAAGTCCCATGGCAAAGAAGGCTGCGGCAGCGGTGCCAAGAACCGAAAGGGCCATGTACCAAGAGTTGATCTTGACCAGGTCCTCGCTTTCGACCATTTCTTTCATGATGCCGAGCTTAGCCGGACTGAGTACCGCTAGGAATATCCCGTACAGACCAAGGAGCCCGTAGGCAACCCATTCGGCGCCCGCCACATAGCAGACAACGACCGCAATCACCGAGGCCAGCATACCCACCGAAGACCATGCCATAACGCGGCCTTTGTGGAATCGGCCAGCAAAGTAGCTCGCTGCCGGGAGCATAAAGATGCTCGGTGCAAAAATGGCTACCTGCAACAGCATGCTGCGCCACCAAAAGGCAGAACCCTCGAACGAGAACGAAAGCCAACGCTGGAAATGGACAAACAAGCCCATTTGCACAAAAATGCTACAGAAAACAAAAATCAGGTACGCGATGGAACTCTGGTACTTCGTAAGTTTCATGATTCCTCAGTAAAAAATCTTAGAACGTAGTTCGCTGCTCAGCAGAACTTTGTACTGTAAACAGCATTCTGCCGACTGCCAACTATTTCTTCTTGAACACCTTGTAGAAGCAGAA
>NZ_ONDD01000017.1:3598-31837 GCF_900316465.1 uncultured Fibrobacter sp.
AATGCCGGCCCATGAAAGGACCATAAAAATCAGGCCGCTAGTAGAAAATTCCATGTTATGCCTCCTCGTTGTCGGAATCGCCGACAGTCATGTTCTGCTTGTGGAGAACGGTTGTCTTTCTGGCCGGGCCGTTCTCCTTCCAGGCGTAGTAGATGGCAATATTCAAGAGCACCACGAGGGCGAGCAGGAATCCGCGAACGCCCCAGGTAAAGCCAATTTGCGAGAATTCGCTGCCGAGGAAAGTCACCTTGGCATCGGCGGGAACGTTGCTCAACAGGAGCACGCCCATGCCATCGTGAATAATCCAGGCGACCAGCACGACAGCCAAGTAAATCGGGCACACGTACATAATGATCGGCCTAAAGAAGCGGGGAAGTTTCAAGGCGGCGCCGTCGTTCATCAAGGCGAAAGCTTCGCATTCCGGCTTGCCGTCTTCGCCAATCACGTCGGACTTGCGGCGACCGAGCACAAACGAGAAGATGAATGCCTGAATCGTGCCGAGAACCACCAGCAAGAAGCTTCCGCCCCAGAAGTCGAGCTCGTCGACCGCGCCTGCGGCAAGGCCGAAAATACCCACAAGGCCTCCCAAGAAGGTCACTGTACCGGTGGCGGTAATGGAGCCCTTGCGGCTGAACTTCAAGTCGTCTTCGCAGAAGCTAATCAGCGGCTGGATAATCGAAATAGCGCTGGTGACGCCCGCGATAAAGAGCATCGCAAACCACAACGTCTGGAAGAATCCGCCAAAGGGCAGCTGACCGAACACGAACGGCATGGTCTGGAAGCCGAGGCCGAAGGTACCGAGCTTCGCGCATTCTTCAATATTGTTGCCGGCAATGAGCACGGCCATCGGAATCACGATGGTACCGCCGAGGATAATTTCGGCAAAGCCGTTGGTGGCGCCTGCAGTCAAAGACGAAAGCACCAGGTCTTCCTTGGGCTTCAGGTAGCTTGCGTAGCAGAAGACGATGCCCATACCGAGGCTCATGGTAAAGAATACCTGGCCGGAGGCGGCAAGCCAAACGGCGGGGTTAAGGATTTCAGAAAGGTTCGGGTTCCACACGAAAGCGAGTCCCTTACCGATATCGCTAATGGTAAGCACGCGCACCACAAGGATAATGCCCATGATCAAAAGAATCGGCATGGTAATCTTGTTCACGCGTTCAATGCCCTTGCGCACGCCGAACGACAGGAGCCCCATGTTGCAGGCGAACGTGATCAAGAAGAAGAGGATGGCGGCAGGAACCGGGCCAATCTTGGTATTCAGCATGATGTAGTTGCCGAAGAATTCCTTCATCGGTTCGTAACCGCCGGCGACCACTTCCATCAGTTTGCCTGTGGCAGAATAGTAGGTGAACGCCAGAATCCAGGACTGGATAAAGATATAGTAGAAGCTGATGAACAGCGGGGGCAAGAGCCCGAGCGAACCCAGGTGCTTGGCCCAGGGCTTCTTGTTCAGAATGTAGTGGAATCCGCCCGGGGCGGTACCGTGGTGCTTGTTACCGGCTGCGCGGCCAAGCGTCCATTCCATCCAAGAAAGGGGAATGCCCAAAAGTAAGAAGGCAATGAGGTACGGAATAATGAATGCGCCACCACCATTTGTAGCGGCCTGTACCGGAAAACGCAAGAAGTTGCCAAGTCCGACGGCGGAACCCGCGACCGCGAGAATCACACCCAGCTTCGAACCCCAGTTGTCTCTAGAGCTTTTCATTTTTCACATCCTTTCAAATTTTGGAACAAATTTAGCTTTTTCGCTCTTTGTCATGCCCGGCTTGGCCGGGCATGTCCTCTTGTTTTTTACTTCTGTATACAGATTTCTTGAAAAAAATGGTGCTTTTTGTACCGTTGAAGTCTATCTTTATATCCATAAACCGAGAGGGTGGGGTAACCCCTCGTTAAACACTAAAAAGGATGACTTATGATCGACGTTAAGGGCAAATGGGCCTTGATTACGGGTGGCTGCCGTGGGGTAGGCCGCCTTACTGCTATCGAAATGGCAAAACTTGGCGCCAACATTATTCTGCAGGGCCGCGACAAAACTCACGCCGAACCGGTGATGGCCGAAATCAAGAAGTACGGTGTTGAATGCCGTGCTGTGGGTTGCAACCTCGAAGTCGCTTGCGAAATCGACGCTGCTCTCGCCGAAATCGATTCCTGGGGCGTGCAGGTCGATATCGTGTTCAACAACGCGGGCCTCATGAGCCATTACTTTACCGATTATCTGACCAACACCATGGAAGACTTCCACCAGGCTCTCGCCGTGAACTTCCTTGCTCCGATCAAAATTGCCTATCACTTCTTGCCGGGCATGATCAAGCGTGGCTTTGGCCGTATGCAGCTTACCACTAGTGGCATCGCCAACGAACCCGAACTCATGGGTTACGCCTGCGCCAAGGCTGCTCTGACAAAATTTGTCAAGGACTTTGCCTGCAAGCTGAATGGTACCGATGTCATGATGAACGTCATGGATCCGGGTTGGTTGCGCACCGATCTCGGTGGCCCCAACGCTCCTAACGCCCCCGAAAGCGTGATTCCGGGTTCCATGGTGTCTGTCATGCTCGACGACAAGAAGAGTGGCCGTTGGTTCAGCGCTCAGGAATTTACTGGCATGTCCCTTGCCGACGCTGTTGAAAAGGGCAAGTCTGTGGAGTAATTGTAAAATCGAGGTGTTTGAAATTTTACAATGGAGAAAGTCCGGCCTTCGGGTTGGGCTTTCTTTTTGTAAAAAGATGTTTAAAAACGCGATGGCTATTGGGCTCAAAAAAACTATAAAAAAATATTACAAGGAAATTGTTCTTCTCATTACTATTTTTTATGTGGGATTAATAAGGGATTGGTTTTTAACATAAACCAAAAGGTCTAGAATGAAAAAGATTCTTGCGATTATGTCTATGGCTGCGGTGTCCGCCATGGCAATCACGGCAAGCAGGGTCGGCCCTGTTAGCACATACGGCGAACTTAAGGCCAATGGTGGCAAACTTTCCGGTTCTTGCCCGGAATATGCCAACAAGGCTGTCCAGGTGAAGGGCATGAGCCTTTTCTGGAGTTCGGGCAATACCTATTCTACCGACTTTTACTCTGAAAAGGGCATTAACCGCCTGGTCGACGACATGGGCGTCGAAGTGGTTCGTTTTGCTCTCGGTGCAGCAGACGAAAAGTTCAACAGCTCGGGCCGTTCTTACACGACGGGTGGCGAAGGCTTCCAGAAGGCTTTGCTCAAGTCCGTGGTGAACGCTGCTGTCGATAAGGACATTTACGTCATCATTGACTGGCACATCGAATCTTCTGATGGCTTTACTAACGATGCTGTCAAGTTCTTCGAATATGCAGCCCAGGAATACGGCAAGTACAACAACGTGATTTTCGAAATTTGGAACGAACCGACCGGTAGCATGGATGCCGTGAAGCAGCATGCCGATCAGGTGATTCCGGTTATCCGTAAGTATTCTGATAACCTCATCCTCGTGGGTAGCCCGGGATGGTCCAGCCAGCCGAATGCTTGCGCTTCCGCAGGCATCAACGACAAGAACTACGGTTGTACGCTCCATTTCTATGCTGCAACTCACTATATGGGCGATGGCGGTTACAACAAGGCTGCAGAAACGGCTATGGCTGCAGGCGTGCCTGTGTTTGCTACCGAATGGGGTACCGTCAATGCTAACGGTGATGGCCAGCCGGATGAAGGCTCCAGCAATAAGTGGGTAGAATGGATGGCTCAGAAGGGCGTGTCTTGGACGAACTGGAACGCTTCTGCTATGAACGAAACTTCTGCCGCATTCTCTACCGCAGTGTTTGAAAACGGCTTCTCCTACACCAATTCCGGTAAGTACGTGAAGAGCAAGCTCGGTGGCGCTTCCTATAAGGATTGCGGCCTCAAGAATGGTGATGCCGAAGAACAGTCTGGCTTCTCTACGGGCGTTGCCAATGGTGCTACCACTTCCATTCTCGATGACATGGAAGATGGCGACCGTTACGGCTACCTCGGTGGTGCTTGGGCTGCTGTCGAAGACCAGGAAAACGGCGGTAAGAGCTCCATTTCTAACGACAAGATTGAAGATGACTTTGGCAATACGACCTACCAGGTTGTGTACCCGGTCAGTGGCGACAGCAAGAACACCTCTAAGTATGTCGCGGCCCTTAAGGACGTGAAGATTGGTAAGGGTACTCTTGATTACGGTCCGTACATCAAGATGTTCCTCACTCTCCTGAAGGAAGAAAAGAAGGATTCTCCGAAGGCTTATGCAGATTTCTCCAAGTGCTCTACCATTAAGTACAAGTACAAGGGGGCCAGCCATAACTTCGCAATCGAAACGACTGACGTTACTGACTATAACTATCACCGCGTGAACAAGGACGCCTCTGAAGGCTGGAAGGAAGTCGAAATCACGACCGATATGCTGAAACAGGAAACTTGGGGTGACGATTCTCGCTCCACTCCGATCAACATGGCTCATGCAACTCGTCTTTCTTGGGAAATCAAGGGCCTTGAAAAGGTTCCGGACGATATCAACCAGCCCAAGTATCCGTACCTCTACATTGACGACGTGAAGTGCGATGGCCTTTCCTTCACTGCTACTAGCGGTGGCAGCGGCGACTCTCCGAAGTCTTCTTCTTCTGTGGGTGGCAAGTCTAGCTCCAGCAATGGTCAGGGCAAGTCTAGCTCTAGCAATGGCCAGGGTAAGTCCAGCTCCAGTACGACTCCGACTCTCTCTTCTTCTTCTGTCGCTCCGGTGATTACCGACATCAAGATTATTGATGACTTCGAAGACGGTGATGAAGTTGCCAAGACCACGGGTACTTGGTATGCCTATACCGACAAGGAACCGGGTGGACTTTCCTCTATCTCTAACATCTATGACAACACCCTCGGTGGCTATGTCGTGGTGTTCCCGGGCTCTGCCGATGCCGCTAACGGTACTCAGGGCTTTGCCGCTTTGACTGAAATCGTTTGGAACCAGGGCGCTTATAAGGAAGCTCCGTTCGTCGCTCTCGGTCTCAATACGAATGCCGATACCTCTAAGGGTATTGACCTGAGCGCTTGCTCGGCTTTGAGCTACCGCTATAGAGGTAGTGCTCATACCTTGAAGGTCCAGGATGGTCAGGTGACTGACTACGCCTATCACCAGATCAATTTCGAAGATGCTCTCGAATGGACGACCGTTGTGGCCAGCTGGGAAGATATCGAACAGCCGAGCTGGGGCGAACCGGTTGATCTGAACAAGAAGAACATCAAGAAGTTCGCTTGGGAAGTCGTTGGTTACAAGAACATTGAATACCAGCCGACAATCAACTTCCTCTTTGTGGATGACTTCAAGTGCGTTGATGCAAGCGTCGGAGTCCGCATGGCTCGCAAGCCTGCTGGCCAGCTCAAGCTCAGCGTGAACGGCTCTACGCTCAACGTGACGACCGCCGCTGCAGCCCGCATCCAGGTGTTCGACATGCAGGGTAACATGGTCATGAACCGCCTCGAAAGTGCCGCCGGCAACCATCAGGTTTCTCTCGAAAGCCTGAACCGCGGTAACTACGTGGTCCGCGTCAAGACCGTGAAGGCCGCCCAGACCGCCCGCATTACTCTCAAGTAATCAGGAAATAGTTTAAGTGAAAATGCCCCGGACAATCGTCCGGGGTATTTCTTTAATGTGATAAAAAAGAATGCGACAAATTGATAAGGGAGGGCAATGCCCTCCCTAACATTTATGCTACATGCTAAAATCTACTGCAAATCGCGCTGCAGAATTTCGCACTTTTCCTTCTTCCATTCCTCGAAGGTGTCGTCGGCGATGTGCTGCTTGGCTTCGCGCATCAGGTGCAGGTAAAAGTGCAGGTTGTGGATGCTCGCAAGTGTAAACCCGAGCGATTCTCCGGCATGGTGCAGGTGACGCAGGTACGCGCGGCTAAAGTTACGGCAGCAGTAGCAGTCGCAATTCGGGTCAACCGGCTTGTCGAATTCTTCGGCATGGCGGGCCGCCTTGTAGCGCAAAACGCCTTCGCTGGTGAACAGCATGCCGTTGCGGGCGTTGCGGGTCGGCATCACGCAGTCGCACATGTCCACGCCGCGTTCGATGAGTTCAAGCAAGTTCCACGGGGTTCCCACGCCCATCACGTAGCGGGCGTGGTCCTGCGGCAAAATGTCGGTACAGAAGTCGGCGATTTCGTACATGGTTTCGGTCGGTTCACCCACCGAAAGGCCTCCCATGGCAAAGCCGTCGGGGCCGAGCTCGGCGATGCGCTCGATAGCCTGCTTGCGCAGGTTCTTGTGCATGCCGCCCTGAATAATTCCGAAGAATTGCTGGTCGTAACCGTGAATGGGCGGGTGTTCCTTGAGCCATTGCATGGCCTCGGCGGTCCATTTCAGGGTGTAATTCAGGCTATGTTCGGCCTCTTTGGCGGTACTCGGGTACGGAGTGCATTCGTCGAGGGCCATAATGATGTCCGCGCCGATTTCGCGCTGGGCGTTCATGACGCTTGCCGGGCTGAAAAAGTGCTTCGAACCGTCTAAAATGCTCCTGAATTCCACGCCTTCAGGGGTAATTTTGCGTAAATCCTTCAGGCTCCACACCTGAAATCCGCCGCTATCCGTTAAAACCGGACCGTCCCAGGCCATAAATTTATGGATTCCGCCCGCTTTTGCGATTCGCGGGGTGGTGGGACGCAGGTACAGGTGGTAGGTGTTTGCAAGGATAATTTCGGCCTTGATGTCCTTAAGCTGCGCAGGAGTGACCGCTTTTACGGTTGCTTCGGTGCCCACGGGCATAAAAATGGGGGTTGTCACGTCGCCGTGATCGGTGTGGACAACGCCCAGGCGGGCTTTCGATTTTTTTGATGTCTTTAAAAGTTCAAAGCGGTTCATTGGTTCGCTAATATAGAAAAATCAGGCGTTTTTTCCTATAGAGGGCTATTGTCAATTTATCCATAGCAATATTGATAATAAACGGATTTTTACGCAAAAAAGGGGTAATTTTACCTTTGGATGGGTCCGCGTGTGTGGACTCCCGCATGGAGTGATTATATGTTAAGGACTAATAAGGCCCGTTTTGTGGGGTTAGCCGCTTTTGGGCTCGCGGCGACTACGGCTTTGGCCGACAACCCCATTTCATCTTACCACTATCTGGCGGACCCCTCTTGCGCCTCCGATGGTGATACCTTCTACATTTTGACCGACGTCGATGACTACAACAACCAGACAAACTGGAACTACGACATTGTCGGCCTTTACGCCTTCACGTCTGAAGACATGAAGAACTGGACTGATCACGGCATGATTTTCCGCTCCAGGCGTGAATTCGGGAACTATCCGAACAACACCTGGGCTTCGGGCATTGCCGTCAAGAACGGCAAGGTCTATATCGTTTACCCCGATGGTGCAAGCGGCGTGGGCATGATTACCGCCCCCGCAATTGACGGCCCCTATACCGACCCCGTTAAGGAAACCCATGGTGTCAACAGAATTGCTGGTGGCGGAAGTCTTATCGGAGGTTGCGATGGCATTGCGCATTGCTTTGACCCGGGCATCTTGATCGATGACGACGGTAAGGGTTACGTGATTTTCGGTGGTGGTGAAAGCGGCCAGCGCCCCTACGGCAACAACTTTGACATTATCAGTTTTACCGAAAGCAATGGCAAGATTACTTTCGACAAGAACTCATTGAAGAAGGTCTCTTTGCCGAACTCTTTTGAAGCTCCTTACCTGCACAAGAAGGGTAGCACTTATTACTTGAGCTTCAACAACCGTAGCCAGGTGATTGACTATGGTATGTCCAACAATATTTGGGGCCCGTATACCTTTGTGGGTACGGTTATTCCGGGCATCGGCTCTGTGCCCGACGCTCACGGCGAAGGCGGCAACAACCACCAGGGCTTTGCTCCGTTCAAGGACAAGTGGTACGCCGTTTACCACGATCGCCGCCTGGTGACGTCGGATAACCATCCGGCTGCAACGACGCAGCAGGGCGTACGTTCCGAAAATCCGAACTACGAAAACCACAGAAGTGTGTCTATCGATGAACTCACGTGGAATGGCGACAAGATGAACAAGCTCACCTTCACCCGTGAAGGACCAAAGCAGATTAAGAACTTCGACCCGTACAAGACCTATAAGGCAACGACGAGTTCCAAGCAGATGAATATCCGTAGCCGTACGGACTGGACTCAGGGCAAGCCCGTTGTGCATGTGCTCTTGCCGCTTACGAGCCGTAGCGAATCTTGGATTCGTGTTTCTGGCGTGGACTTCGGTAAGGGTGCTGAAAACCTCCGCATCAAGGCCGCTAACGTGGGCGAAGGCAACAAGATTGAAATCCATACGGGTAGCGCGAGCGGCACGTTGGCTGGTACTTGCGAACTTGCTAAGACCGCTAATAACAAGACCTTCGTGGATAACGATTGCGCAATGAAGGGCCTTACTGGTGTTATCGACCAGGTGTTCTTCGTGTTCAAGAATAACGGCAAGGATTCGACCATGGGCGTTTTGGAATGGGAATTCCAGGGCACGAAGCGCGAACCGGAGCCGCAGCAGCCGTTTGGCGGCAAGGCTTGGGCAATCCCGGGCAAGATCGAAATGGAAAACTTCGATGAACCGGGTTATGGCGCAGGTAACGATTCTTACGCTGATAACGATTCTGATGACCACGGTGCCGAAAGCAATGGTGGCAAGAGCTACCGCGAAGGCACTGGCGTTGACATCTACAAGAAGAACAATGGCTATGTCGTGGGTTACAACCAGAGCGGCGAATGGCTTGAATACACTGTAGAAGTGGCCGAAGACGGTGATTACACCATGTTCGCTTCTGTGGCTTCTGCAAACGCAACTTCTAGCTTCCAGCTCGCTATCGATGGCGAAAACATCACCGAAGAAGTCGCTGTTCCCAAGAACGATGGCGAAGAAAACTACGATGACTACAGCCTCGTTCAGGCAAACGTCAAGCTCACCGCTGGCAAGCACATCCTCCGCTTCACCGTGACTGGTGACTGGATGGACATTGACTACATCGAATTTGCTGCAGGCAAGGATGCCGATCCGGGCAAGACCTCTATTGCTCAGGTCAAGTTCCAGAACAAGGTCGAAAAGTCCTACAACGTGTTCAGCCTCACCGGTGTGAAGCTCGGCACTGTTGACCTGTCTGGCATGGCCGCCTCCAAGGCTCTCAATGCCGCTGGCTATGCCAAGGGCGTGTACATGCTCAAGCAGGTAAATGGCAGCAAGAAGTTCATGGTGAATACCTCCAAGTAATTCTTACATACACCTCCAACGGAGTCTCCTCGGTACTTTGTACCGGGGAGACTTTTTATGACCGTTCGGCTCAACATTTTGGCTGCATTATAAAACGAAAAAAGACTCAGTTTTCACTGAGTCTTTCTTCTGCGGTCGGACAGACTTGAACTGTCATGGGATCGCTCCCACTAGCACCTCAAGCTAGCGTGTCTACCAATTCCACCACGACCGCGTGGTCCTTAGCGGAACGACCCAAATTTAGATTAAATCGCTCCGCTTGTAAAGGGGTAAGGGCGAATTTTTTCAAAAAAATTGAATTTTTTTTTGATACTCTCATCTCACACCACACATCTCACATTACACATTCTCCACCAGCTTGTCGAAGACTTGTCCGCGGACTTTGTAGTTCTTGAACAGCCCGAAGCTTGCGCAGGCGGGGCTCATGATAACGGTGCCGCCTTCGCCAATGTTCAAACTGTCTGCAAATGCTTCTTCCAAAGTGGGGAAGATGTTTGCGGTGACTTTCAGCCCGGCCTGCAGCAAGGATTCGAGCATGCGCTGCGCAGTAGCGCCGATGAGCGCGATGCGCTTGAGGTTCGGGCGTTCGTTCACCAGAATCTGCGAGAGCTCGGTAAAGTCTGCGTTCTTTTCAGAGCCGCCGAGAATCAGCGCGAAGGGGCGCTTCATGCTGGCTGTCGCGGCGATCGTCGCGTCGGGGCGGGTGGCGTAGCTGTCGTTAAAGAATTCGATGCCCTTCTTTTCGCCTTTGAATTCCATACGGAAGGGGAGCGTTTCGTAGCTCTTCAGGGCTTCGAACGCGTCTGCCACCTTGATTCCCAAGGCCTTGCAAGCGAGGGTCGCCGCTGCCATATTTTCAAGCTGGTAAATGCCGCGCACCTTGCAGTCTTCAAGGTAAAGCTTTGTTCCGTCAATCGTAAGCGTGGCGCCTTCAATCACGGCGTCCCCGTCATCGCTAAGGCTCACGGCGTACTTTGTCTTAGCCGGGCTTTCGCTTGCAATTTTTGCCGTCGGGGCTGCGTCCTTCAAGTACACGCATGCGCCGTCACGCTTTTGCCAGCGAACCAGGTTAGCTTTTGCATCACGGTATTCTTCGACGCTCTGGTGCCAATCCAAGTGCTCGGTCGACACGCGCAGCACCACAGCTACGTCCGGCGACAAGGACAATGTCATCAACTGAAAACTCGAAAGTTCCAGAATGCTCACTCGGTCTGCCGTTTCGTCCTTCAATAAATCAAGTGCCGGCACACCGAAGTTGCCGCCAATCTCGTTGTTCACGCCGCATTTGGTCAGAATGTGGCTAATCATGCTCACGGTAGAACCCTTGCCGAGCGTACCTGTAACGCCTACGACCTTCTTGGATTTAGTTTGTTCTAAAAACAGCTGAATCTGGCTTGTCATCAGGCCGCCGTTCATCTGGAACTTGAACAGGGCGGGGCTCATGGGGTATACTCCTGCAGAACGCACTACGGTCACGCAGTCCTTGAGGCCATCCAGGTAGCTTTCGCCACTGCAAACTTTCACGTTCACGCCGGCGGGCACTTCCGGCAGGTTCACCGGATTCTTGTCCATGACCACGATGTCCTTGACGCCATTACGTACAAGATAATCGAACGTGCTCTGGCCTTCAACGCCAAAGCCCAAAACGCCAACAGGGGCTATAAGATTAGAGTCCATATTCTTCTCGGTCTTTACATTTGATTTTCTCTGTGTTTGCGCGGCACAGGGAATCGATGTTGAGTAATTTTTCTTGTTGCTGAGTTGCAAAAATTTCTCGTTGCTCAGTCTTGCATTTTTCAACGGCATCTAGGTCTGTGCAAAGACGGCCGTCGCGCTCGCGTTCATTTTCGAAGAACTCGTTTTCTTCTCGGCAATGCTCGTCAGATAATTCCCAACAAAAGCAGGAACTCAAGATAAGGCAAAGAATCGCGAGGAAAAACTTCATACCAAGAAATCTAACTTTTTTACTTAGCGAAAAAGTCCGCCACAAGGGCGGACTTCGTAATGCGGTCGGACAGACTTGAACTGTCATGGGATCGCTCCCACTAGCACCTCAAGCTAGCGTGTCTACCAATTCCACCACGACCGCAGCGTTGCCTGCGCAGCCTAAGCCGCGCGAGACAAAACCTTACTTGGCTTCAGCAGGAGCGGCCGGAGCTTCGGTAGCCGGAGCAACATCGGCGGCCGGTGCAGCGGGTGCTGCAAAGTCAGCCGGAAGAGCCGGTGCCGGAGCTTGCTGCTGGGCAGCGTTTTCGCGGGTAGCCTTCTGCATTGAAGATTCTTCGACAGCCTGGTCCTGCTTAGCAGTAATCAGGCCGAGGGCGAACACGACGATGAAGAAGATCACGGCCACGACGCGGGTCAACTTCTGGATGAAGGTCGCGGCACCTGCGGTAGAGAAAGCAGACTGGGAAGTCATGCCACCGAGACCTGCGAGACCGCCCATCTTGTCGTTCTGAACCAGAACGAGCAACATGAGGAACAAGCACAGGAACACGTGCAGAACGATACCAATCCAAAAGAGTGTTGTCATAGTCGTTTTACCTTGGTTTTAAGTTTTAATTAGCGAGCTTCGGCAGCGTCGATGATTTCCTTGAAGGTGTTTGCCTTGAGGCCTGCACCACCGATCAAACCACCGTCAATGTCCTTCTGAGCGAGGAGGCCGGCAGCGTTGGCACCCTTCATGGAGCCACCGTACTGGATGCGCATGCCTTCAGCAACAGCATCGCCGTAAATTTCCTTCACAACGGAACGAGCGTAGGCCTGGGTGTCCTGAGCCTGTTCGTCGGTAGCGGTAACGCCGGTACCGATTGCCCAAACCGGTTCGTAAGCGAGAACGCACTTGGCGGCGTCTTCAGCAGAAACGTCCTTGAAAGCGCCCTTGATCTGGAGGCCGAGGACTTCCTTCAGGATGCCACCGTTACGCTGGTCGAGGGTTTCGCCAATGCAGATGATCGGCTTCAGACCGGCTTCGAGGGTCTTCTTGACCTTGAGGTTCACGGTTTCTTCCGTTTCGTGGAAGTACTGGCGCTGTTCGGAGTGGCCGATGATGATGTATTCGGCACCGATTTCCTTGACCATGTCCACAGAAACCTTACCAGTGTATGCGCCCTGGTCCTTCCAGTGAATGTCCTGGATGGCGAGCTTCACGTTGGAACCCTTGATGACGTCGGCGACCTTGGCGGCGGCGAGGTAAGTCGGGGCGATGACCACTTCGGTCTTCTTCACGTCCTTGACGGCTTCCACGATATCCTTAGCGAGCTGAATGGATTCGCTAACGGTCTTGTTCATCTTCCAGTTACCAGCGATGATATACTGACGCATAATTAACTCCTTGAGAGGTTTAAAATTTAACGCGCCTAAATTTAGTAAAAAAAGACCGCCCCCGGTAGTCCGAGGGCGTATCTTTTCGCATAAAAGTCGCTTATTAGTAGTTGGAGGAATGCTTGGAGGTCGGAGCCGGGGATCCACCGTAGCGGTCGCCTTCGATCTTTTCCAGGATCCATTCTTCTTCGTAGCCCTTCAAGCGAGCCTGGTCGGGGTGCTTCCAGAAGAGGCGGGTAATGAGTTCGCCTTCGCGGGTGTAGTATTCCCAAATGCTCTGCTTTTCGGTGGTCTTTTCGTGGTCAGGAGGTCCCCACAGGAGGTTCACCATGTCGTTGGTCATGCCTTCTTCGATATAGCCCTGCTTGAACACGTCTTTCAGGCGCTTGTCGATACCCATGCTTTCCTTGACGGCAAAGTATTCGCGTTCGTATTCGTTGCGACCTTCACCGCGTTCGATCAGAATGGGGGAGGAATAGCGGTTGGCACAGGCCCAGAACATCAGGGCGCTCACGCCAAGCAAGCAAATATGAGAGAGTTTCATTGTGACTCCTATAAATTAATGCCTACAAAATAAGAATTTATGGCGCAAATGGGGAAATTATTTTAAATTTTATTCCGAAATGACTTATTTTAAGAAATTATCGGCCTTTTTTATAATTTTTTTTACTTGTAACATCGCGTCTTTTGCCGATGGTTTCAACGAAAATGCGAATTTTGGATTCCGCTACGGGCCTAACCTTTCGTGGAGCATCATGGGCAATACGCCGTTTGTGTGGGGCCAGTGGCTGCCTCAGGCAACGGGCATGCTGCATTACAGCTGGCTAGAACCGCTCGACGAACTTGCCTACGGTGAACGCCTCGAAAGCCTGCCGACCTACTTGCGCATGGATGCCGCCATCGAAGTTTCGCCGTTCTATGCGGGCTACCTGGCGGGCATTGGCATTCGCCCCTTCAAGACCAATCCGCAAATCGAAGGCAATATTGTTTACGAAAGCTATCTCTACATGCGCTCGAACCTCGAAATGGTTACCGCCGAAGTCGAAGGCCAGGGCCGCATTGCCGAAACCTGGAATGCGGACTACGTGGTGGACAATATCTATGAAGATGACGCCGCATTCGATTACATGCAGCTAATAGACATGGCTGTCAGCCTCAGCTATTCCTTGCCCAAGGGCTCCATTTTGGGCCTCAAGTTCCATTACATTCTTTCGGATGTCAGTACCGATTTCGACGGCAAGAGCTATGACTACCGCCGCAACATTCCCGTGTTCAGCCGCGACTTCTTGCTGGTGCTCGACACCTACGGCCGCATTCCTCTGACAAACCATTTCGCCGCCATTTTTGAATCCAATTTCTACAAGACCGGCTTCTTGCGCGAAAAGAATACCGTGCGTAAGGAATCGCTCGGTTACGGCAAGGCCATGGTCGGCGCCCATTTCTTCTGGGACGACGGCTTGCAGAATCTTATTTTGGAAGTGGGTGGCTGGAGGCGCACCGAAAAGCGCTTCTACGACGGATCACTCGCGCAGCAGTTCCTGGTTCAGCTTGAGTATCAGGGGTATTTTTCTTTCCCCTTTCACAGGAATTTTTCTAAATAAATCCGGCAGTGGCGGTTTCTGCTTGCCTTCTACGCTGTTCTTGAGCGGGTCGGCCTGCAGTGCCTGCACGGTATAGGCGCTGCGAATCCACAGTTCGCCGTTATATCTTTCGTTTTCGACCTTCACCAAAGTTGGCAGCATTTCGCCGGAATAGTTGCGCCATTGGCGAATCGTGAACACGCGCCTTTCTTTGCGCGTGCCGTTCATGGTCACCTTTGTCGGGTGGGGGAGGCTGTCTGCAACCAGGCTCCACCAGGCCATGGAGAATGCGGTCGAAAGAATGTTCGGTTTCTGGATCGTCGAATCGCGGCAAAGGAACTGGCCGTTTGCGAGCAGTTCCATGTCGTCAAGCTTTAACGGAGTCTCGCCGATGTGTTCTTTCAAGTGGTGCGTGCCCAGCTGACGCTTCACCTTGGCATTCGGGAATTCCATGTAGCGGTATTCGCCGGCGGTAATGAAGTTGAACGGCTGGTGGTCAGGCTGGTTCACGAAGAAGGTGTCGAGCGCTTCGGGATGGTGTCTCCATTCCACGTCAAGCGAAACTCGCGACAGTTTCTCGTTAATAAAAAAGCCCTCGATGTTCACGACCATCGGGCTTTCCAGCAAAAAGTGCGGGCAAGAAGTCTGGGCAAGGGCGGCAGTGCATGCAAGGGCAAAGAATGTTGCCGCTGTACGCAATGTTGCCTTGAGTGATTCTGCCTTCATGTTCATCAATATAGAAAATTTTAAACAAAGGAAAACCCCGACCCATCCCAATGGCTAAAGGATAGGCCAGGGTTTGTTGCTCTTCAGGAAGAAAATGTTTGGGTAGGGGACTATGCGTCTTCTTCGACGCTTACGCTTTCGCTGTCGTCAGCTTCGATGGCATCGCCTTCGTTCAGCTTGAACAGTTCCACGTCCTTCATGCTTTCGCGAATCTTCTGCTCGATTTCGTTGCAGAGTTCCACGTTGTCCTTCAGGAACAGGCGGGTGTTTTCGCGACCCTGGCCGATGCGTTCGTTGTTGTAGCTGAACCAGGAACCGCTCTTCTGGATAATGTCGAGTTCGGTAGCGAGGTCGAGGATAGATGCTTCGCGCGAAATGCCGCAGCCGTAAAGGATGTCGAATTCGCACTGGGTAAACGGAGCTGCCACCTTGTTCTTCACAACCTTCACGCGGGTGCGGTTACCGATGACCTCTTCGCCGTCCTTGATGGCAGCAATGCGGCGGATATCGATACGCTGGGTGGCGTAGAACT
Organism: uncultured Fibrobacter sp.; assembly: GCF_900316465.1. Lineage (NCBI taxonomy): Bacteria > Pseudomonadati > Fibrobacterota > Fibrobacteria > Fibrobacterales > Fibrobacteraceae > Fibrobacter > uncultured Fibrobacter sp. The sequence goes on from NZ_ONDD01000017.1 coordinate 18,984, forward strand.
TAAGGGCGTTACCGCCGGTGGTGGTTTCGGGGTTACCGAACATCACGCCAATCTTCATACGCAGCTGGTTGATGAACAGCATGCATGTGTTGGACTTCGAAAGAATACCGGTCAGCTTACGCAGGGCCTGGCTCATGAGGCGGGCCTGCAGGCCAACATGGTTATCGCCCATTTCGCCGTTGATTTCTGCCTGCGGCACAAGGGCTGCCACGGAGTCGATCACGATGATATCGATAGCGCCAGAACGCACGAGGGTTTCGGCGATGTCGAGGGCCTGTTCACCAGTGTCCGGCTGGGAAACCAGGAGCGATTCGATATCGACACCCAACTTGCGGGCGTAGACGGCGTCAAAAGCATGTTCAGCATCGATGAAGGCTGCAACACCGCCAAGCTTCTGGGCTTCGGCAATGGCATGCAGGGTAAGGGTTGTCTTACCGGAAGATTCAGGTCCGTAAATTTCGATAATGCGGCCGCGGGGGAAACCGCCTACGCCAAGCGCCATGTCGAGCTGAATACAACCCGTGGGAATAACGGGAATATCTTCGACGGGCTGCTGGCCGAGTGCCATAATGGAACCTTTACCATAATTCTTTTCAATTTGGGCGATGGCGGCTTCTACTGCCTTGGCCTTGTCTGCGGAAAGGTTGCTAGTCGGGGTGTTTGTTGTTTTCTTAGCCATGTTGGACTCCATTTTGTTTTTTCGTTTTTAAATATAACATTTAGTGTTCACTTGTGCAAGTGCTTTTTTGGTTATTCAGTAAAAAAAGTAGCTTGCCCAATACACTATACACGCTTTTTTCGCGCACTTCGGTGCGATTTCCTTCGAAAATTTTACAAAAGGCCTCATTTTGCAAACTATTGGCGACAGCCATCCATACGGTACCGACAGGTTTGCCGGGTTCTGCCCCGGTAGGGCCTGCGATTCCGGAAGTGGCGATTGCCCATTCGCAACCGAACTTTTTGCGGGCGCCTTCGGCCATGGCTTTTACCGTTTCGGCCGAGACTGCGCCCTGATTTTCGAGCACTTGGTGCGGGACGCCGAGCAGGGATTCCTTTACCTCGTTCTGGTAGGCCACAATGCCCCCGGCCAGAATGGCGGAACTCCCTGGAATATCTACAATGTGGCTTGCAACCAGGCCGCCCGTGAGCGATTCGGCGGTGGCCATCATTTCGCCGCGTGCCAAGAGCGCTTTCTGGATTGCTTGCGCAAGTTCCTTGATATTCATTTCGTTGTCCGTTTCGTTTGTCATGTCGTTTCCTTTACGTTATCAAATATACATAAAGTTTATGTCATATTTTGACAATGGAGTGTCTCCGCTAAAAAAAGTAAAAAATTAAACCCCAGGTGTAACCTGGGGCCTGTTAAAAAGGGTTGAATTGGAATTAGAAATTGACGTAGAGGCCGGTGCCTACAGTGATTTTTGCCTTGTCGATAAACGACGTAGTCTTTAGGTAGTCCCTGCCAGTAAGAATACTTCCATGAAGGTCAAGAGAAATAATGTCGTTGAAGGCAATGCTCAAACCGGCATAGGGCTCGTATCCCAGATCGCCCGTGTGGCTTTTTCCTTCATTTTCGCCTTCATAGGTAAACTTACCGACGAGCATGTACAGGTTAAGTCCGACGTACGGGGTTACAATCTGTGAAAATTCAAAGTCCGATTCGATTCCCACGTTCAGTTCGTTCGGGGGCGAAACCTTGTCTTCGCCACGAGTTACGATTTTGTAGCCAAGTTCAGAACCAAGATTCACGAAGCCGAACTTCTCTGAATATTGAATGCCGAAATGGAAGGCGAACGGATAATCCGGGTAGTACACTTCTGAGCTGGCAGTAGGAACGGTAACGTCCAAGAAGGCGTTCATGTTCGACAAGAACTGGTACCTAAACATTGTTTCAAGGTCCCCAGCACCATTGGCGCTGTTTTCCTTCTTGCCATCGTAAAGGTAAAAGAGTACGTAAGGGAGCTTTATGCCGAATTCAAAGTTTTGGACTGGCGAAAAACGAACTCCGGTTGTAAGGGTGAATGTTTGCCATTTGTCCTGTATGAGGTCGTCAAACTGAACGGTGGCTTGGCCCTTGTGGCTTTCTTTAACAGGGAAGTAATCCCATGTGGCAAAAGAGGCTGTGGTTGCAATAGCTGCCGCGAGAATGACTCTTTTTAACATGATGTTGTCTCCTAACTGAATTGTGCCCAAAAAATAGAAATCTTATTTACAGCAGACCACAGTTTTGTAAATATTTTTCACTATTCATTTTACTATCTTTCCTCCCGATGTTTTTGCGCTCGATAGTATTTTGTTTGTTTTTGGCGCTGTCTTTCGGGACGGTTGCATGGGCGCAGACTGATTCTGTGAAAGTCGATTCGACGGCAGCCGATTCCATTGCGGGGGCTGACCCCTTGCAAAAGGGCAAGACGGGTATTGTCGCAATCGATACACTCTCCGTTAATGAATGGGATATCCCTACCAAGCGCAATTCCTTGCCGCTTACCATGCTGTTTGCGATTTTCCCGGGCGGCGGCCAGTATTATACTGAGCATTACGTGCGTGGCGGCTTTATTACGGGTATCGAACTGTTGCTTTTGTACGAGGTGACTGCTAACAAGAGCTACCAGCACAAGCGCGTGCTCGAACAGGCGGAACCCTTCCGCGATTCTGTGGCCTTTTATACCAACAAGATGCTTCGCGAAACGAATCGCGACAGCCTTGCGGCATACCACTCCAAGCGAACCGAATTCATTGGCCGCGTCCACGAAAAGAGCGACAAGAAAATGGAACAGGAAGACTTGCGCAAGGCCGAAACCGCCTGGTTATACGGCCTTTACCTGTACAGTTTCTTTGATGCCTTTGGAATTTGGTACAACAACAATTACCGCAGCGTAGAACTCAGGAGCATGAAAAAGGCTTTGCTCTGGTCCATTATCCCCGGTTTCGGGCAAATGTACAACCGTGAGTTCGGCAAGCAGGGCCTTTTGTACATGGCCTTTATCGGTTCTGCCACCAGTATTTGGACATCGCAGAACATGGTGGAATACTACCTGGATCGCAAGCACGTTGTAGAGCGCGAAAGCACCACGTCCGAAGAATATGAACGTGTAGACGAACGCGTTACCTATTACCGAAAGAACCGCAACCAATACATTTGGGCGATTGCTTTACTTTATCTGTATTCCATTGGCGATGCCGCTGTCGATGCTTTGCTCAGCGACTTCGACAACCCCATGCACTTGGCCGTACTGCCGCAGCTGGGCGGCGGTGTCCAGGCTTTGCTGTCCTTTGATTTTTAACCAATCTTCAACGGCGCCATCTGGATGCCGTCGTGAATCTTCGTGAATGTCCCGCGGTAGTGCCCGTCGGCGTTGCGCTTGAATTCAAATCGGGTAACCATGGCGTAGCTGAATGCGCCTTCCACGAACTGTTCGTCGGGGAGTCCGCAGGCGAAATGCTGCAGGGCGGCTATCACGCCAGCGTGTGTAATCCACAGGAACTCGCCGTCGTCATCGAGCGTGTCCAGTAAAGACTGCACGCGGCGGTCGATGTCGTAAAAGCATTCCCCGCCTTCAAAACGATAACCACGCAGGTCGCGAGCCCAGGCCATCATTTCTTCGCGCGGCACTGCTGTCAGTTTCTGACCTTCCCATGTACCGAAGTTCATCTCGATGATTTCTTCGCGCTTTTCCATGGTGAGCCCGGTTGCCTTCTCGGCCTTTTCTGCAAGGCGCAGGCAGCGCTTGAGGGGGCTAGTGAACATGCGCGTGGGCTTGGCGCCAGCTCCGATCAATGCCTTCAGTGCTCCGTCGCTTTCGTCTTCAAAAGTGGGGGAAACGTCAAAATCGAGCCTACCGTAGCAGACGTCGTTCGGGTTGTAGGGCTTGGTGTGGCGAATGGTCCAAAGAATCATAAAATCTCAACAAAAAAAGCCCTGTTAAGGGCAAATAAAAAATCCTAGGCGACCTGAGCACATAAAAATTCACAAGTCCGTTGCTGCTTTCGCCCTGGCGAGTTGCCCGCAAATAGTCATTGCGCAGGGCCTAGGAACCCGCAATTTAGCAATATATCGTGATATTTGTCAAGAGAAAGCGACAAAATCCTTTTTTTGGACGAATTTGGACAATCTGTCCATGAAAATGACTAGTTTTGTGAAGAAAAAGTAACCTATGTAAAGTTTTTTTATGTATTTTTGGGACAGGAGTTATAATCCTGTTAAAATACAGGGGGGTAAAAGATGGTTAGAGTAAACAACGTGAAAAACTTTTTAAACAAGTTATGGCTCGTTCTGATTGTAGCGGGGGTTGCTTCCGCTGCAGACGTCGCGCCGTTGGTTTTCGATGGTCTTACAACGTATTACAATGCGGATGGTTCAATAGACGACGCATTGAAGGTTCAACACCAAAATTATTGGAACAAGTTGATGACCTTCAAGATGTGGGGTACCGAAGGTATTACCATGGGGCATGCAAGTACGCCTGATGTCAACGGTGCTATAGGTACCGCTAAAAATGGCATGCTCTTTACAGATGGTGAACATAATCTAGGTGGCCCGATTTATGTGGGTGGTAGTATTAATTTTGATACAGGAAATGATGCTTTCCTAAGTGGTCCTGTTCGTGTTACCGAAAATTTTACGGCAGGCGCGAATGGAAATAGGTTTTATGGTACATATTGTATAGAAGGGACGGCGTCAAAGAAACAGCATAACTTGGACGACGATTTTACAAATGCGGGTGAACAGATTGGGCGTTATGCTCAAGGTGGTGCAGCCAAGGTTGGTATGTGCTCTTATGACAGCGTGCCCGAAGTCCCGACGTACCTTTCTATTCCAGATGTTCCTGCAACAACTGATTTAGGTTATGCTACGGTGATTGATGTTATTGGCTCAACAAAGTCCGTAGGATCAAGCGAATATATTGATGTTCCGCCTATAAAAATTGTTGGTAAAGACACTTTAAAAATGTATGATCTGTACATTAATGGAGATCTTGTTTTTAATGCTGGTTCAAAACTCTATATTCGTATGGAGTCTCCAAGAAGCCTGCTAAGAGTTTTCTTGAATGGTACGGTCAACGCTGCGTCAAGTTCGATGATTCAGGTTGTTTATGTTGGTGAAGGCGCCCAATATATAGGAGGCTCTTGGACAAATGTAACGAATCCGGTTTATGTAGAAAATAAAGAGTATGCAGGAAACGTTTTGTTCCATTGTAAAGATGATATTAACTGGTCGTCCATGAATGGGGATGCGTACTTCCAGGGATCTTTCTTGACGATGGGAACGCTTAAAGTGGGATCCAACTTGGTCTTGGCTGGTCAGCTCCTTGGCAATAAACTTGATATCGGTTATGATTTTAAAGGCGATGACTTCCGCTACGTGCCGTTTGATCCTCCTGTTTTGAGTACGGCAGAAGGTGTAAAGACTTATTTGGTCGAAGGCCATAAGCAGGATACAGTTAAGATTTCCTTGGACAAAAAGGCGACAACGACTATTGATTTTGAATACTGCTTTGATTTTAACGGCACTGTAGACGGTAAAGACCCCAATGGTAACGCCGCTCGCGCTGATATCGCCACTGCAGATATTCCTTTGTTCAATGGAACGGAATGTGTCAACCCGGGTAAGGCTTATTTCGATATTGATAGCGTGAACCTTAGAACGCCAATCATCTTGACGGCCCTCGATGACAAAATTGATGAAGGTACTGATAGTAAGCCGGGAAAAGAAACCTTTAGAATTATCATTCAGAACCTGAATGCTGCAACGCTGAAGGACGGTTCTCATGATGGTTATATCACTTTGGAAATCAGCGATCCGGACCTGCCGCCGCTGACATTCGAAAAGACTGTTTTGAATACAATCGACGAAAATCCGAATAACGGTACGCCGATCGATACTTTGCGTGGCATTCATGGTACGATTGGTTGCCCCGATTGCGTGTACAGCTTGAGCGATACCAGCCATTATAGCGACTTTGTTACGATTGACCCTGATGGTACGGTTCGTGTCAAGGATTCTACCATCTTTGATTTCGAAAAGATTCAGTCCATCGATATTCAAGTTCATGTAGAAGATGTTGAAAACAAGATGAAAGCCGACACCACGGTTATCATTCCGATTGGCAACGTCAACGAAAATCCGATTTTGGAAGACCAGGAATTTGAAATCGATGAACATGAAGCTCCGGGAACGGTTGTTGGTACGCTTGTATGGGGTGAAAACGACTCTGTGGGTGTATTCAGACAAGATGAATTCACCGCTGTGGGTGGCGATACAGATCTTTTCGCTGTTTCCAAGACCGGCGTGATTACCACCAAGAAGGAATTTGATTACGAAACCGAACCGCATACCTATGCGATCGATGTAATGCTCGCCGACAAGAACGATCCGACTCTCTTTGTAATCAAGACGGTGACGATCACGATTAACGATGTGAACGAAAATCCGAAGATTGTTACGGATACCATCAAGGTCAAGGAAAATTCTGATCCTGGCACGGTGGTGGATACCTTGGAAGCTATCGACAACGATGGCGATCCGCTCACCTGGACGCTTGTCAATGACCCGAGCAAGTGCTTCGATGTGTCTGCAGGCGGTGTGGTGACGACCAAGGAATGCGATAGGCTTGACTACGAAAAGAATCAGACGATTACGATCAGAGTCATGGTTGAAGATGGCCGCGGTGGTTCCGACATCGAGAATATTGTCGTGCAGTTGATCAATGTTCCGCCTCCGACTATTGAAATTCCGGTGGCAAGCAATGTCGATACGACTTGGCATTATCCGGAAATCATCTACACGAACAAGGATTCTATCAATGTTTGCTGGGAAGTGAACAAGAAGAACCTGACCTGTGCAGACACGATTCTTGATCCGGGCTACAACAAGATCTGTAAGGAAGCCTGCGATGTGGACGGCTTTGAAGGCTGCGCCGAGGATTGCTTTATTGCTTACTTTAGCGATGTCTCGCCGAAGGTGACGATTGATGCCGGTGGCGAAGCTAACCTCGCAAGTAACATCTATACCATTGTGGAACAGCCGGCAGCTGGTGACACGAATGTGTATGTGAAGGATTCCGTACGCAGTATCAATGTGTATATTACGGATTACGACCCGATCATGGGTGAAACCAGGGACACCTTGAAGTTTGAAAAGGTTGACCTCACCAAGAAGGTGGCGGTACCGCAGCAGACTTACGACGCCCTTTCGACTGTTGCAAAGCAGACGGTTTCGCTTGACGAACTGAACCCGAATACTACGAGAACCCCGATTAACGGCACCAGCGTTCTGAACTCTTACCCGACAAAGATTGCCGGTACCGAAGTCACGGTTAGCTACGTGACCGACACCAAGGGTAATATCGTAAAGCAGGCCGTTGTAAACGAAAAGGGTAAGGTCGATTCTATCGAAGTGATTACGGTGTCTTACCAGACCGAAATCAACGGCCAGTTGGTGACGATTTCTTACCAGGCCGACGCAACGACGGGCAAGGCTTTGAACGTCGATGGCAACGGTTCCTTTGTTGCCACCAAGAACGAAGACGCCTCTGCCGGAATCTTCAAGGTCTCTTACGAATATCTCGACAGAGTGTCGGGCGAGACTCTTGAGCTGACCTACGTTGTCGACAAGAGGGGCAACTTGGTCAAGAATCCGGATGGCGACCGTGGCTACCAGGTGACATTCACCTACGAAGACAAGTATGGCAACGTGGCCGAACAGTCCGTATTCGTGGTGCTCGACCAGACGCTTCCGGTTGTTGAAATCCTTTCGCCGATGGACAACCAGGTGTCTCATGCCAACTACGTGAATGTTGAATGGACCGTTAACGGTGAAAAGCAGGATACCTTGACTACGCAGGGACTTGTGAAGGGACCGAACGTTATCGTGCGCTTCTACAAGGACAAGGCGGGCAACGTCGCTGCCGACACGGTTCGCGTGTTCATGAAGGAAGGCAAGGACCTCGATATCTCTGTGGAACGTCCGGTGACGATTATCGACAAGGACAAGGTTGACGAATACTACGCCGACAATCCGCCCAAGAAGGGCCAGACCTTCGCGGTTAGCGTAAGGAACCCGTCGACCGAGGAAGAAGTGGAAACCTTGATTGGTGGCAGCTTCAAGACCCAGGAAGGCAGCGGCGAAAAGCCGTATGCAAATACCAAGAGCTCTAAGCACCTGGGCCCGACGCTCATTCTCGACGTGAAACTCCCGACGGTTAACGACGGCAAGAGCGGTAGCGTGAGCGGCCTTGCCACCTTGGACGACTTGCTGCTCGCTAACGGTAAGATTTCTTCTGCCGGTATCGGTATCGATACTTCTAAGCTCGATGCTACGGCAAAGAAGGATTACAAGGAATATACGGTCGAAGAATACGTGTCTGAATTCTGCGAAGATGGTACCAAGATCCCCAGCGACTTGAGCCAGTTTAACTTGTACAATTCCAGCTTGAAACTCGACATCTGGATTTACACGACTATCGGCAATTTCGTGGGCAAGTACAGCTTTACGCAGGAACTGAACGATCCGAGCTTCGCAAACGGTGCCGGCGTTACGCAGATTTACTTTGAACTGAAACCGGATAAGGATGGCTATGTACATGCCAAGAACGGCAAGCTTTTGGCTACTGGCGCCTACCTGTACAAGGTTGATGCGAACCTGCGCAATCAGCTGCGCTGCACAGTTCCGCCGCTCGGTGGTACTTCTACAAAGACCAAGGGTGACGTGACAAAGACCAAGGAAGAGATGCTGAAGGCATTTGGATATAAGCGCCCGGCAAACAAAAAATAAGAATTCGTACGTAAAATGTTATACAAAACCCCCGGGCCAAAGCTCGGGGGTAATTTGTTAGAAATGGCATTTAATTTACAAGAAAAAATATGAAATAGTTCGGATGTAAAATTTATTTTGCTTAAGGATGGGACTTCGGGTGCTGGTTTGGGGTGTCGGTCATCACGCAAAATTGTCATTTTTACCCCAAAAGGGGCAAAATTGTAAGGAAAACAACAACTTGTTAACACTTTATTCAACAATACTATTGTAATATTATTGAAAGTTTTGTATCTTTTATGGTAAAAAAATAGGGGAGTGTTATACACTCAAAAATTTTTAGGAGTTTATTATGTGGTTTGGAAAGAGCATAATGACTAAAATCGGCCTTGTCATGGCCTTGGCGGTCCCCGCTTTTGCGGCGGATGTTGAGCCGTTCCATTTTGCCAATGGTGGTAGTACTCATGATTCCCAGCAGGCTTTTTGGGACAACTTGATGAAGTACAAAATCTTTGGTGAGAGAGGTATCACCTTTATTGGACAGACTATTCGAGTTACAGATAGTTCTGGTTGGTTTGGTACTGCCGATGGTAATTTTGATATGTCTCAAGGAAATGATCGTCACATTGTTGGCGGTCCGATTCTGATTGGAGGCGATATTGTTTTAAGTAATGGCTTGGACACACTTACAACCGGTCCTGTTCGTGTGACGGGACGTGTTCGTCGTGGTTATGATACTTGGAGTGGTGACGCTTTTGGGGTTCAGTGTATTTCAGGGACTGTTGAACCTTTGTACAGTGCCGTTATTGATAATAATTTCGGGTCTGCTTGCCCAGATACAATCCCGAAAGTTAATGAGCGTTTAACTATTCCTTATACGGAAACTTCTCCTGACAAGTGGACCAATGTACACGCTAAAATAGATCTTGACAAAGAATTGGCTTTCATTGATGTTCCTCCTGGCGAAGGAATTTATGATTTTTATGTAGATGGTATTCAATTCCATAATAACAGTATTCTTGTTATTAGAATGCCTTATGGTGGTCGTTTAACACGAATTTTTGTTAAAAACGACATTGATTTTGGTGCTACAACTCGTAAGGTCCGTATTGTCTATATGGATTCTTTGCATACATATAGCGAGGGTAGTTGGAATGATCATGGTGGTTATGATGGAACTGGTGGATGGTCTTCTACTCAAAACACGTTTAATTCGATTAATATGACGTGGTCCGTTGCTAATGCTGTTGGCGTGGATAACGTTGATTATGCTGGTAATTTGCTGTTCTATTCTGCTGGCGGGTTGACTTATGAAGCTGCGGCGAATACGGACTCCATTCAGGGTACGTTTATTTTGGGTGGAGATATTTTGATTAAACAGCAAATGACTTTGGCTGGTCAGTTGTTGGGACATACGGTTACAATCAATGCGTTCTTTGATGGAACTGGTTTCCGTTATGTGCCGTTTGATCCGGATACATTGAATATTGACCCGAAGGCTATTTCTGGCGGTAAATTCCCTGAAAACAACGAAGATGCTCTGGTCCCGATAAAGCTTGATTCTAAGGCTCAGGTTGATGTGCACTTCAATTACTGCTTTGATGTGGTTAATAAAGGTGCAGGATATGCGGATAAAACGGACTTCCAAATTGGTGTGACTGGTTCGAAGGCTACGTTCCCGATTTGTGGACAGAGCACAAAATCTGTTACGATTAAGAGAGATGCCTATGAACCGGCGGATGATCAAAAGATTTATATCAACGTTTGGAAAGATGGTGTTAAGGAGACGGACGAAAAACTCATTTTGAAAATTTCTGGCTTGACTGGCGCCGTGATGCCTAATAATTTGCGCGATGGTGAATTTGAATTGACTATCGCTGATATGAATGGCCCTGAATTTAATGATAAAGTCAAATCCTACGATGTTAAAGAAAGGACTGCAGTTGGTACAGAATTTGCTAAGATTCCTGTAAAGAACATCGATTTGGATGATGATGAATTTAAGTTGGATACTCTTATTGTTGGTGGAAAGGATTCTGCCGCTGCATCGAAGTTGTTTAAGTTTGAACTTGTGCGTGAAGCAATAAATGTTTCTGGCGTTTATGATACGGCATATGTCAAGATGACCGTTGCTAGCGCCCTTGATTATGAAACGCTTGCTAAAACTAAAACATCTTTTGAATTGATGTTCCGTCTTAAACAGGGCGAAACTGTTAGCGATTCGTCTGCTCGTACCATTAACGTTCTTGACGTTAATGAAGTGCCGACGATTGATAAGATTTATGATCCTAAGTTGGCTCTCACGGCGGGTGCGTTTGATACACTCAGACCCAAGGAAAATTCTAAGAAAGGTGACACGGTTGGTGTTGTCAATGCCGTGGATCCCGACATCTATAATGTGATTGCGTATGGTCATTTGGATTTCTCTATCGTTGAAACGGGCATTCCGTTCAAGATGAAGGACTCTGTGATTGTTGTCAATGATGCATCTAAGATGAATCATGAAACTAAGGATAGCGTTTATACGTTTACCGTAAAAGTTGACAACTGCGAAATGGCTTCTGATGGCTCGTGGACAAAGGATTGCTTGACTGCTACCCATAAGGTCACGGTAAAGATCGAAAACGTTCCGGAGCCGCCTGTACTTGAATGCTTTGATGATGATGATAATTGCTTGGGCCCGTACCTCGCCATTGAAAATTCCAAGATCGATTCTGTAATTCACATATTCCATGTGTCTGATCCGGATATTGGTCAATTGGCTACACTTGTTCCGAAGATTATCGACAAAAAGACGAATAAAGAAGCTGTATTGTTCTATGCCGATATCTCTCACGATACTTTGAGTATCAAGGTCAAGAAGAATATTGACTATGAAACGAATGACGCTTACTTTAATTTGACCATTTCTGTGACGGATAAGGATCTCTTGGATACTTCGATTGATCGTAGAATCAATATCCAGGACGTTAACGAAACTCCGCAGATTACGGGTGTTACTGACCTTAACAAGGACTATACTGGTACTCATGCTTCCGTGTATACCATTTACCCGAAGGAAAACCTGAAGAAGGGTGATTCTGTCGGTGTTGTGGTCGCTAAGGATCCGGATACCAAGAACGTGGCAAAGTTCGGTCACTTGGAATATGAAATCCTTGACCCGAATGGAACGGTTCCGTTCGAGATGCGTAATGACACGATTGTCGTGAAGTATCCGGACTCTTTGAACTTTGAATTGTCCAATATCGTCAAGTATGTGTTTGACGTCAAGGTGACGAACTGCGAATGGAATCCGACAACGAACAAGCCTGTTTCTGGTGCTGCTTGTCTCGAAACCACTCAGCCAGTAACGGTAATGATCCAGAACGTTCCGGAACCGCCGACTATCGAATGTAAGGATACCGATACTCCGGCAGAATGTAATGGTCCTTACTATGTTGAAGAAAATTCTCCGCTGGACATGGTTATTCACGAATTTATCGTGAAGGATCCGGATAAGGGTCAGATTGCAACCATGGCTGTTTCGCTTACAGACAATGCAACTGGCGGTAAGGCTGGTGATTACTTCTATGTGTATATGAAGGGTGACACGTTGAAGCTTGCTGTTAAGAGCAATATTAACTATGAAATTCTTAAGGCTAGCTACGATGTTAAACTGACTGTAACCGATGTTGATGGCGGTACAGCATCAATAGATCGCGTTATCAATCTTGTTGACGTGAACGAAGCTCCTGTGTTTGCAAATGCTGATACGACAATTTCTGTTAAGGAAAATACGCCTGATAGTACCGTTGTCGGTAAGTTGCCTGCATCTGATCCGGATATTAAAAATGTCAAGAAATTCGGCCACTTGGAATACTCTATCATTGATAGGGTCACAAAGAATATCCCGTTTGACATGGATTCCAATGCGATTATTGTGACCGATGTCAAGGCTCTGGATTATGAGGCTTTGTTGCCGACAGCTTCGTTCACCTTCTATGTTCAGGTGAAGAACTGCGAACTGAATTCGACATCGGGCAAGTACGATGGCGCATGTCTCTACGATACCGCCAAGGTTTCGTTGAATGTGACCGACGTGGATGAACCGCCGATTATTGTT
>NZ_ONDD01000017.1:31842-82147 GCF_900316465.1 uncultured Fibrobacter sp.
CGGGACATTGCGTAGGCGATTCCTGTGTGCCGAATCCTCCCGATACACTCTGTGTAGCATTCTGCGATGATCCTCCTCCGAGCACCGGCGATACGACTAAGATTTTGACGCTGTCTGTCAAGGAAAATTCGCCGACCAACTATGTTGTGTTCGACTACTGGGTTGTTGACGAAGACGTGGGAGTCAACCATAAGGATACGCTTGTTGCAACCATGAAGGACAGAAGCAATTCTGGCGCCGATTCCCTCTTCAAGATTGGAATGAAGAAGGTGAACGGCGAATGGAGAATGATTCTCTCCGTGAAGGATGGTTCTAAACTCGATTACGAAAAGGTCAAGGATACCCATCACTTGACGGTTTACGTGAAGGATCCTGATGATAAAACCGCCTCCATGGGCGATTCGCTTCGCCGTATCGTTAAGATCGTCGACGTGAACGAAGCTCCGACTATTACGGGTGTTACTGATTTCAATAAGGATATCAAGGAGACTGACAAGGCTAAATTCACCTTCTATCCTAAAGAAAACATGAAGAATGACGAAGCAATCGGTATTGTGATTGCTACAGACCCGGATACTATTAATAAGAATGAATTCGCTCGCTTGGAATACTCTGTTGTTGATCCGAATGGCGATATTCCATTTGCTATGAAGGATTCCTTGCTTGTTGTTAAGGATTCTTCTAAGATGGATTATGAATCGTCCAAGACTGAATATAAGTTCGATGTTCAGGTCGACAACTGCGAATGGGAAAAGAGCGGAAGCAAATATGTCAAGACAGACAGATGCCTTGATCCTGTTATTAAAACAGTAACTGTCAAGATTCAGAACGTCAATGAACCGCCGATCATTGTGATTGACGGCCCGGATGATCCGGATGGCGAAGACGATTCCAACAAGAACTGCATCGCCTTCTGTGATACCACCAGCCGTGGCGTTACGCCGACTGATACTTTGACCGTGGGTGTCAAGGAAAATCCGGAAAATCCGAATGGTACTAGGAAGATTGTTACTCCGACGGGTACGGTCTTGTTCCAGTACCATGTGGTTGATGAAGATACCGGCCATGTTGCTGGTGCAAAGGTTACGTGGTTCGATGTCGGTTCGACTATCCCGAGCGTAAGCACGAAGGGCTCTGACCTGTTTAAGATCGATTATAAGAATTCTGTGATTACTGTAACCGTCAACGATGAAAAACTCCTCGATTACGAAGCTCTCAGAAATGCAAGCTCTCGTAACGATCCGGATCCGGAATACACGATGGGTATTGTCGTGACTGACCCGAAGGGCATGGCCGATACGCTCTATCGTACCATTCGCGTGACGGACGAAAACGAAAAGCCTCTGTTCGACGTATGGCCTCTCGTTATTACTGAAAACGGCAAGGTGCCTGATACTCTTGGTCACGTGGAACACCCGAGCGATATAGACTCCTTGTCTAGGAATTCGGAGCTGTTTGATAACTATCCCAAGATGACTGGTGGCAATATTGATTTGTTTGATATTGTGCAGGATCCCAGCGATCTTATGAGAATCTTGCTTGTCACAGATAGCATTTTAGATTGTGAAAATGGTAAATATATCTGTGGACAGGATTCCGCATATTGGGTTATCTTGACATACGGTGACACAACTTTGAATACAGTTTATACTGATAAACGTGTTCCTGTCAAGTTGATTGATTTGAATGAAGAACCTGAAATCTTGACTGATACGCTTGGCGTCGATGAAAATTCTCCGAAGGGTACCGTTATCGATTCCATCAAGTGGTTTGATATTGACCGCTTCGATTCCGTGATGACCTTCAAGATTGCGAAGGATCCGACCGGCTGCTTCGAAATCAACAGCCATACCGGTGTCGTGAGCGTCAAGAGAGAAAAGTGCCCCGGTCTTGACTACGAAAAGAATCCGACGGTTAAGATTGATGTCGCTATCACTGACCTGGTGGATGTTCCGGACAGCTTGTACGACGATAACTGCAAGTGTCAGTTGATCTCTGCCAAGAATGGTCCGATTACCACCACGAAGACGATTGTGGTCAACATCCACGATGTTAACGAACCGCCTTCTATTTCGGATAAGACGATTGCCGTTCCGGAATCTACTACGGTTTGGACTGTTATCGATACGGTGAAGGCTACCGACCCGGATAAGAAGAAGGAATTCACCGACCTGACTTACACGATTGTGGACGGCGATTCCGCTGTGTTCATGATTGACCCGAAGAAGGGCATTGTGATCCTGAAGGATACTTTGGATTACGAATCCAAGAAGGAATACGTAATCTATGTTCAGGTGGATGACGGCGAGTTCTACGATACCGCAAAGATCAAGATCAACGTGACGAACGTGATCGAACAGTCCGAAGTGATTATCACCAAGTACGAAAATCCGGATACGCTTTGGAACTACCCGGATACGGTATATACGAACAAGAAGGATGGCGTGATTACCTGGCGTCAGGATGGCGAAATCGTGTCGGCTGATACGACGCTCAAGAAGGGTAAGAATGTCATCGTGATTACCTATAAGGACCCGTCTAAGGACTTGCCGGGTAAGGATACCGTGGTCATCATGTACAACGACGAAATTCCGCTCGTTGAAGTGACCGCGAACCCGACTCACGTCAAGGCCGAAAACGTGTTCACGATTGTTGAAAATACGGGCTCTGCCGATACCAACATTTATGTGAACAAGGAACGCGATTCCGTTTACGTCCACGTGAAGGATCCGGCTAACAAGCGCGATACTTCGTTCGCACTCGAAGTGAACCTTGAACCGGTGAAGGTGTCTGACGCAACGCTCAAGAAGATTAATTCGATTGCGGACAGCAAGATTATGCTCGACGAAACTCCGTCTGGTGGCGTAACCCGTACCGCTGTCAACAGTGATTCCGAAAAGCGCTCTTACGTGCAGCTTGTCGGTAGCGATACTGTGACCGTGTCTTACATGGTTACACTTGATGGCGAACCGATCAAGGTGCCGGTAATCAACTCCAAGGGCAAGGAAGAATCAGTTGAAGTCATTACGGTGACCTACAAGACCATGGTCGGCGACCAGGAAGTTGAAGTCTCTTACATCGCTGACGCCATGACTGGTGAAATCTATGCCAAGGGTCCGAACGGCGAACTCATGGTCCAGGGTGCTTCTTCGAAGAGCTCCAAGTCCGGCAAGGGCAAGGATTCCGAAAAGAACTCCAACGTGAGCGAAGGCATCTTCTCTGTGACGACGGTGAAGATCGACCAGCTGGGCAGCCCGATGGTTGTGTCTTACGCAATCGACGAGAAGGGTAACATGGTCAAGAACGCCGAAGGCGACATTGGCTACGCTGTGACCTACTCTTACAAGAACATCTATGGCAACATTGCAACCGAATCCGTGTTCATTGTGCTTGACCAGACTGTTCCGACTGTCGAAATCCTATCTCCGGTGATGTACTCCGTCGTTCGTTCGAACTTCGTAGACGTCAAGTGGACTGTGAACGGTATCGAACAGGATTCTCTGGTAATCCAGGGTCTTGAAAAGGGACCGAATATCATCGTGCGCTTCTACCGCGACAAGGCGGGTAACACTGCCTCTGATACGGTGTCTGTCATGATGAAGGATTCCAAGAGCGTCGCTATCGCTGTGGAACAGCCTGTCACCGAAATCGACAAGGATAAGGTCGAAGAATACTATTCTGTGAACCCGCCGAAGAAGGGCCAGACCTTCGCTGTAAGCGTCAAGAACCCCTCTACGGGCAAGGAAGTTGAAACCATGATCGGTGGCCATGTCAAGAACAAGGAAGGCAGTGGTGAAGAACCGTATCCGGGAATGGAAGAAGGTCACTTGGGCCCGACTCTCGCCTTGGATATCAAGCTGCCGGTGATTGTTCCGAAGGAAGGCTATGGTACCGTGAGCGGCTTGGCCACCTTGGATGACCTCGTTGTGTCTGACGGCATGATCCCGCTCGAAGGTGTGGACGCTGACAACGCAACCAAGATTTCTGTCGAAGAATACGTTGAAAAGTTCTGCGAAGACGGAGTCAAGGTCCCGAGCGATATCAGTCAGTTCAACCTGTATGATTCCAGGCTGCACGCCAAGATTTGGGTGTACACCTCTCTGGGTGGCTTCGTGGATTACTTCAACTTCAAGCAGGATTTGAACGACCCGAGCTTTACGGATGAAGCTGGCGTGCTCAAACTGTACTTTGAACAGAAACCGGACAAGCACGGCTTTGTGAAGGCTGATAACGGCAAGCAGTACGCTACCGGCGCCTACGTCTACAAGGTCGAAGCCACGATTCGTTCGAAGCTCCGTTGTACGCTCCCGTCTGCTGATTTCGATGCCAAGCTGTACAAGGAAACTGGCGATGGCTTTGGACGTTCCGCAAAGCGCAAGGGTGACGTCATCAAGAATAAGGACGAACTCTTGAAGTCCTTCGGTTATCGCCGTCCGCAGAATTAATTCTTAAAAAAAATTAACCTGTTGAAATAAATAGACCCCGGCCTAGCCGGGGTTTTCTGTTTTTTACATACAAAAAGTGTATCTTTTACCCCATAAATCCAAGGAATTAGAAATGGAAAAACATCAAGGTTCTTTCGCTTTTTACGGGGTCGTTTTTTCACAGGTCGCTTCGACCACGGCTCTTATCGCCCTCTTGGAATTGGTGCTTAACCGTTTGCATTTGTTTGAATCGAGCGACAGTTCGTTTATAGTCCTGCACCTCTTGATTCTTTTGCCGTGCGTGCTGCTTGTAACGCCCGCCGGCTATTTCTCGGACAAGTATCCCAAGGAACGCGTGTTGCGCATTACGTCGCTGCTTATGATCCCGGCTGTGGGCGTGTTCGGTGTGGCAGCGTATATCGGAAGTATGACATTTGTGTTTGCGGCTGCGGCCCTTTTCTTTGTGCTGCAGGCCATTGCCTCGCCGGCAAAAAGCGGCTACCTCAAGGAACTGGTGGGCGTGCGCATGCTTGCAAATGGCGCCGGCCGCTTTACGATCGTTACCTTCGTAAGTTTGCTGTTGTCTGCTGCGGCGACCGCGGTGGCGTTTGAACAGATTGCTCCGCAGACGCTTGACTTTGCCCACTTGATGCAGGGCGTGCTCCCGATTATTGCGGGCATTGCCGTCGTGGAACTCCTTGGTACCGTGTTCGCATTTGCAATCCCCTCTATTGGCGCCTACGACGCCGAAATGAAGTTCCCCTGGAGCCGTTACTACAACTTTGCCTTTACACGCCGCAAGTTCAAGAAGGCCTGGAAGAACCGTGCGCTCCGCCAGTCGATTATTGGCCTTTCGATGTTCTGGGTCATGATTTTCTTGCTGTTGTTCATTGTGCAAGACATGTTCGGTTCGGGCTCGCTGTTTGATAAGGACTTGATGGCGAACTATGCGATTGTGGGGACGATTGTGGGCCTGGTGCTTGGTTCTTACTACGCCATGCGCATGTCCAAGGCCTTTATTGAAATGGGACTTATTCCGCTGGGTACGGCCGGTGCTGCCGCCTTGATTCTGATTATTCCGTTTATTCCGCGCCCCTATAATGCGATTGCGTTTGCCTTGCTCGGTTTCTGTGGCGGTTTGTATGCGCTTCCGATGTTTGCGATGCTCTTGTACAATACTAAGCCGCGTTCGGCTGGCCACGTGCTTTCGATTAGCAATGCGGTGCAGAACATTTGCATTATCGCTTTTGACGTGCTTTTGATGGTGGCGCTTAAGTACTTGAACTTTGGGCGCATGGACTTGTTCTTTATTTTGGGTATTTTCTGCTTGGCAGGTACGGTGTGGGCGCTTTGGGCCATGCCGCATACATTGCTCCGCCAGTTGTTGCGCTCGGCGCTTTCGATTCATTACAAGTTCTTGGTGTCGGGTGTGCAAAATATTCCGTGGGAAGGCCCGGTACTGTTGGTGGGTAACCATATTTCGTACATCGACTGGGCTCTGATCCAGATGGCAAGCCCGAGGCCCATGCGCTTTGTGATTACGCGCAGACCGTATGAAAAGTGGTATGTGCGCCTGCTGCTTTCGCAGATGAAGACGATCAACTTGGATATTTCGAACCCGGCTCCTGCGATGGAAAGTGCGCGCCGTGCGCTGTTGCGTGGTGAAGCTGTTGTGATGTTCCCCGAAAATGCAATGACTTCGACCGGTAACATGAACCGCTTTAGACTTGATTATTCGGCGGCTATTCGCGATGTGCCTAAGGTTAAGTTGTTGCCGTTCTATGTGCAGGGCCTGTGGGGTAGTTCGTATTCTATGGCCGACGCTGGCTTTAAGGACTTGGTGCATTCGGGCGGGCGTATTGTGACGGTTGCTTTTGGTAACGAGCTCCCGCTCGAAGCCGACCCGGTAACGATCAAGCGCGCCGTGCAGGAACTTTCTATTACCGCTTGGGAAACCTATATCCGCAAGCTCCGTCCGGTGGCCTCTGCCTGGATTCGTACGGCAAAGAAGGTGGGGAGTGGTCCTTCGGTGTATAGCCCCGACGGCAAGCACTTGTCGGCCCATACGCTTACGACTGCGGTTCTTTCTTTTGCCAAGGTTATTGATAAATTAACTATCGGCGAAAAGCAGGTGGGTGTGTTGATTCCGCCTTCGGGCCCGGGCATTATTGCCAACATGGCATGCCTTGTGCGCGGTAAGACGGTTTACAACCTGAACTACACCAATACGCCCGAAACCATGGACTATTGCTGTGGCGTTGCCGATGTCAAGAGCATTATTACCGCCAAGGTCTTTGTCGAAAAGCTGAAGCAGAAGGGCATTAACATGGACATTCTGCTTTCGAAGTACAAAGTATACTACATGGAAGACCTGAAGGAAATGATTCCGAAGAGTGCCTTGATTCTCAACTTCTTGAGAGTGCTCGTGTTGCCTGCTTGGTACTTGGAACTAAGATTCTTCAAGAAAGTGACGCTTGACGATGTGGCCACGGTTATCTTTAGTTCGGGCTCCGAAGGTAGGCCGAAGGGCGTGGAACTCACGCATTACAACTTGATGGGTAACATTAAACAGTGCGAAAGCGTGCTGAACCCTTGCCAAGACGACGTGTTCTTGGGTTCGCTCCCGCTGTTCCATGCGTTCGGTTTTTCGATTACGACCATGCTTTGCCTTGTTGAAGGTGTGCCGGTGGCCACCTGCCCTGATCCGACCGATGCAAAGCTTGTGTCGCGTATTTGTGCTCAGTTCAAGGTGTCATTCATGGTGGCGACGGGCACGTTCCTGCGCATGTGGGGTGTGAACCGCGCGGTACACCCGCTGATGTTTGCAAGCGTGCGCCGCATTTACGCCGGTGCCGAAAAGATTCGCGAAGATGTTCGCCAGCTTTACCGCACCAAATTCAAACTTGAAATCTTTGAAGGCTTCGGCTGTACCGAGACGACTCCTGTGGCTGCCGTGAATACCAAGGACACCTTGATGGATGATTACAAGACCGTGCTGGTGGGTAACAAGCCGGGTACTGTGGGCGCACCGCTGCCGGGTACGCAGTTCCGTATTGTAGACCCCGATACCATGGAAGAATTGCCCATTGGCGAAGATGGCTTGATTTTGATCGGTGGTGCCCAGATTATGAAGGGCTACCTCAAGAACCCCGAAAAGACCGCTCAGGCAATTGCGATTATCAATGGCCGCCGTTGGTACAAGACGGGCGACAAGGGCCACGTAGACGAAGACGGCTACCTCACCATTGTAGACCGCTATAGCCGTTTTGCAAAGCTCGGCGGTGAAATGGTGAGCTTGGGCTCGGTTGACTTCAAGATTTCGGAAACGACATTCTTTGAAGGCGTGGACCACTTTACGGTGGCCGTGCCCGATGGCTCCAAGGGCGAAAAGATTGCCCTGTTGTTTGCAGGCGATATTTCTGAAGACGAGGCCAAGGATAGGCTCAAGCAGGTGGGGCTTCCGCCGCTGATGCAGCCTTCTTACGTGCTTAAACTGGACGATTTGCCCAAATTGGGCTCCGGAAAGTGCGATTTCCAGACCGGTAAGAAGATTGCCATGGAAAGATTGGGCCTTAAAAACGACTAGAGGTTAGTAATGGGTATCGAAGAACGTTCTACATTGGTCTATTCAACCGCTTTAGGGGGCCGCGTCAAGCAAGAAAAGCCCAAAGCGGAGCGTCCGCAAGGCGATGGTGTGGTAAGAATCCAACTCAAGCGCCTTGGGGGCGGAAAAATGGCCAGTGTAGTGACTGGAGTGCCGCTCGATGAAGCCGAACTCAAGGAATTGGGCCGTGAACTCAAGCAAAAGTGCGGGGTAGGCGGCTCGGTCAAGGATTTTGTAATCGAAATTCAGGGCGATAAGCGGAATCTGCTAAAAACAGAACTAGAAAAGCGCGGATATACCGTAAAACTCGCTGGTGGCTAAAAAAAGCCGTTTTTGGGCTTGATTTATATCACCTTGTAAAAAAAAGTAATGCTTTTTGCGTAAAAAAAGAATATCTTTTTACTTGATATAGAAAGGGGCACATGATGGTCAGAGTTTCCATTTCAAGTAAAACATTTTTACGCTCAATGATGATTCTTGCCGTAATGCCGGCAATGGTATTTTCTGCGACTGCGGTCGGTAAAGTCCGTATGACTTTGGGCGAAGTAGACCGTTGGAAAGCTAAACAGAATGAATGGACTGCAATTAGGACTGGTGTCAAGATTTATCAGTCCGACAAGGTGCGTACGGGTGTCGAATCCGAAGTCGTGTTCGGACTTCCTGACGGTAGTTCCATTATGATTGGTGAAAACACCATCGTCGAAATGGAAAAGCTGTTTGAACCCAACGACGAAGGCGGTTTTGAAACCAAGATCGATGTTGAAAAGGGTTTCTTGAACTTTGCCGTCCACAAACTCAAAAACAAAAAATCCAAGTTTATCTTTAAGACCGGAACCGCAACTGCATCGATTCGCGGTACCGAAGGTTATATTGGTGGCGAAGGCGTATTCTTTGCTGGCCTTAAGACCGGTAAACTCGAAATTACCCCCGCAGGCTCCGACAAGCCGGTGTTTATTGGCGCAGGCGAAACCACGTTCGGAACCGATTCTCTGGTGGTCGTAAAGCTCGCGTCTTCGGGCGAGGCCCGCTTTGCCAAGCGTTTGAGCAAGATTTTGGAAGACAAGTCTAAGTCGGTAAAGGACTTGCAGGCTGAATTGCAGAAGGCCGACTCTACCTTCCAGCAAGAACTTCGCGAAGAAGCCCAGAAGGCTGCCGCGACACTTCCGGCAAATGGTTTTGTCGTAAGCACGACTTCTCCGGTAGAAATCTGCGAAGGCGGTCTTTCGATTGAAGGTTCTTACCGTACCTCTGACGAAAATGCATCGCTGGTCTTGAAGGTGGGCAAGGGCTTTACCTCGAATAACTTGATTCGCGCTGCCGACGACAAGGCTCACACCTTCTCCGAAAAGATTGCCATTAGCGACGAAAACGGTCTTTGGACTGCCGACAAGGCAACTTTGGAATTCAAGGGCGCTGGCCTCACGAGTTCCAAGACGATTGACTTGCAGATCAATAAGGCATGCCCCGAAGTGAATACCAAGGCTCCGACCGCGTCGATTTCTTCTTACGATTCCTTGCACTGCGTTGCAAACGTGTCGGTGGGCGACATGAAGAACGATGCTGCCGTGATGGCTATTGAATCGGATGGTAGCCAGATTTCGGAAGAAGCGATTACCAAGAATGCCCAGAAGAGAATTAAACTCCAGAAGGGTCGCCATGAATACGTAGTCCGTGTCGAAGACCAGGCCGCCAACAAGGTCGAAGTCACAAAGACCATGGGCTGCTACCCCAACAAGCGATTCACTATCGATGTCTTTGGAGAGCCTCACGAAATCTTGAAGGTTCCGCCTCCGCCGCAAGATATTCCGGACCACATTTCGCAAACGCTCCAGTTTAGAATCCGGATACCTGAAAACGATCCTGAGTACTTGAACAAGGTGACAGTCCGCTTTAACGGAAAGATTATCTTGCAGGAGTCGTTGACACAGATTCATACTTTGGATTACCAAATTCCGGTCATGGTTTCGCGAGGTGCGAAAAATCATGTAGATATCGAAGTCGTCCACAAGAGTGGTTACACGGCTAAAGCTAAGAAGGATTACGAGGTGCGTTGATGAAGCTAAGGGTTTGGACTTCAACCGCAATAATTATGGTAGCACTCCATGTGAGTGCTTTTGCCGTTGAAGGGGGAGCGCTCGAAAAGAGCACCATAGGCGGTACACTTACCGGATTTTTAAAGAAAGAAAACTCACCGTACTTGGTGAATGAAACTATTGTCGTGCCCGAGGGGAAAGCGCTTGTCGTTGAAGCGGGTACGGCGCTTTATTTTAAAGAAGGAACGGGGCTTGATGTTCGTGGTGGCTCGCTTGCCATTATGGGAGAAAAGGGCAACGCAGTGACCATGACTTCTGCCGATGATGGCAAGTTGTGGAATGGTATTTCGGTCACGGGTGCCAAGCGCTCTGAAATTCAGGGGACAAGTATCGAAAATGCCGTGTTCGGCATTGCTGTTGAAAGCGGTTCGCTCGATGTGCGCGACGGCGTTATTTCGCATGCAGACCGTGCGGGCGTGTTTGTGCGCAACGGTTCTGTGGCCCTGCAGTGGACTCGAGTTGAAGACTGCGTGAATGCCGGTGTGTGGGCTACGCACAGTGCCGCAATCGATATCGATGCGTCTACACTTTCAGGTAACCATGTGGCTCTTGTCGCTGGCGAAAATTCGACTGTGAATTTGATGCGTACGCAAATCGATGCGAACGAAGTGGGTGTTGTTGACTTGGGCGACAACGAACTTACGCAAAGAAACTCTACGGTTGAGAACAACGAGATTGCCTTTGTTGCCAACGATATCCCGCCGCAAGATGTTCGCCCGGCTTTGGCAGACAATGCAAAGCTGTTCTCGAGAAACATCGGTGAATACAAGAAGTCCCTTGGCGAAGAACCGGTGAACCCGTATGCCGACGGCACCAAGTATGTTGGCGCCATGAAGGGTTCCCAGGATTCTGCATGGAGCATTTCGGGTAACGTTGGGATTGAGCTGGGTTACCACAAGGTGTTGACCCGCCACAATTCTTCGGGCGAAAATTACGTTTCGCAAGAAGATACGGTTAAGCCTGGCGAACGTTACATCAACTATTTCCAGGTTCCGGGTTTCTTTACGAACTGGAATGCAAACCTGTTGATGAAATCGCCGACTGGAGCCACGTTTGAAGTGGTGGCCGATATTTCGAGCGATGAGTGGGACAATTTTAAGGTTTACCAATTCCAGGCTAGCTATACCGACGAAATGCAACGTTTGGTGTTGGGTGATTTCTATGCTAACGGTGGCGAACTTTATTTGGCCGGACTCCATGCCTTTGGCGCAAGCTACGATATCAATTTGTTCAAGAATTCGGCGAATGACCCGATGTTCATGGGCTCGGTGTTTGTTGGCGAAGAGAATGCTCCCAAGATTGTGGGTAATCGCAATTATGATGTTTACAAGGACTATGTGGACGACGGCGAAGCCGAGGCCCAGAGGATTGTGGGCGGCGCTAAAGTCCGCTGGAATATGCACCGCCGCTTTAACGGAACCTTGGGTTTTGTGTCTAGCGAGGATTACTTGCATGATCCGTTCTTGAGAGATGGCATGGATCCGAATACGAATACCGCGAAACCGGTGGTGTCTTCGAGAAACTTGTTCGCCGATGGTAACTGGCTTTTTTATCCAGGCGATATCAAGTTGAACGGCCAGATTGCTGTGGGTGGTGCAGACACGTTGAATGCGGCCAAGATGCGTGCCGTGAACCAGGTGTTTGCAGAAGAAGGTCTTGATCCGTCCAACTTTGCGCTGCTCAATAGGCTCATGAGCAATGTGAACGATGTGAATTCGCTCAGCAGGGAACGACTGGAACAGATTTTTGGCGAAAACTCGATGAAGACTCCTTCTGAAATGCGTCAAGAATTGAAGCGAGTCTTGAACAGGGCGAAGGATGTGGCAAAGACTATCCATAGCGATGACGTTGCTCCGACGAGCGGTGAATTCTGGGGTCATGAGCATTGGGCTTTTGCTGGATCTTACCAGTGGTCTAATCCGCGTACTTTTGTCGAAGGCTTCTTCAGGTATGTCGGTAGCGAATACTACAGCGCCGGTTCCGAAGATTTACTGCAGAATACTCGTATGATTGGCGGTAACTTGAAACACAAGATTTACGACTTCTGGAACTTGGGCTTTGGCTATACCATGAATGTCGAAAACGCTGCCGGTGAAGGTAACGATTATAATCTGTTCGGAATGGGTGAAGGTACGCAGTGGGGACTTCCGGGCGCACACACCAACTGGCTCAGAGAGCATGAACAGGACCCTGTGAGAACGCTCTACATTCATGACGGTTACTTGAAGAACGATTTCAAGTTGAACGACAAGATGGGACTTACGTTCAAGTACGCCTTCAACTACAGAACGCGTAGTACACCGCAGCGCCTGTACGCTAACTATTCTGGCACTTCGGGCATTTATGACGATCCGTGGTTCGAAGAAATCAAGGGCCGTGCAACGATGAAGGTTTTCAACGGTGTAGACACCATCAAGATCGACTCTGCTCGCTGGGCTGATTACTATGCCTTGGCCGACGAACCTTATTTGGCCACCCAGTTTACCGAAAAGCTGATGAAGCATACCTTGGAATTGGGCTGGTCTTGCAAGTTGCCGGACAACGTGCTGAAAATCGGTGGCGTGTTGGTGGTGTTTACGGACATGTCGGAATTTGAACAGGACCGTCTGCTTTCGAGATTCCAGCTCAAGAACGAAACCTACGGCATTCTCGGCTATTACCTGCATGGCAGCGACTACTTGGAACAGCGCTATCCGATCTCTTTGACGACAACGCTCGAAGGCATGCGTAATACGGTTGCCTTGACTCCCAGATACAAGATCTACAACCGCAACGACATGAGTGAATTTGAATGGAACTTGATGGACAATCTGGAAATGGAACTCAAGCCGAATTTCTTGGATTTGACGCTGTCGGGTAATCTTCGTCAGAACTTCTTGAGCTACGAAATCGAAAATCAGGATTACGACGAAATGGAGTTTGACCTTGACGCCTCGGCAAAGCTGCGCATTCACCATTCTCCGGCTCTGTATTCTGACTGGACCGTGGGGACGGTTCTTAACTACCGCCCGGACAGCAAGGCCGACCAATATAAAGATTTCTATATAATTGCGGCCTTGAATTACGAGTTTTAGCTAACC
Source organism: uncultured Fibrobacter sp. (assembly GCF_900316465.1). NCBI lineage: Bacteria > Pseudomonadati > Fibrobacterota > Fibrobacteria > Fibrobacterales > Fibrobacteraceae > Fibrobacter > uncultured Fibrobacter sp. Next base: position 45,044 of record NZ_ONDD01000017.1, read on the forward strand.
CAAACAAAAAATTACGCTTTTTTTAGCGATTTTTTCGAACTATAGCAAAGAATTTGCTATAGTTCTTTTTATTAGGGATGATTTGGAAAATGCTCGGTTGCAGCGGTAAACAGATTTGTATACAGGGGTACTAGGGAATAGTATTATGAATAACTATTCTTGTCATATGAAGATTCCTGTTCGCTACAACCATGTCGGCTATGCTCCCGACGCGGCAAAGATTTTCTTTGTGAATCCGCAGGAGTTTAAATCGGCCCATGAAGGCCCTGATTCCTATAAATTCCGTGTTGTAAGACGCCTCCATTGTGACAATATGTCAACCATGTGGGAAGGTTCTCTGGTAGAGGGGTCTTTTGAACATCATGGTGTTTGCGAATATACTGGAGAAACCCTTTGGTCAGGTGATTTCTCGGGTGTTTCTCAAACGGGAATCTTTTTTATCCAGATTTTGAAGAAAGGTGTCGCCGAAAAAGATGCCTTGGTCTTTGAAACCGAAACTTTTGAAATTTCGACGGAATGGCTTTACCGTCAGTTGCTTGCGAATATCAAGTCTTTTTATTACCAGCGCAGCGGTGTTGAATTGACTTCTGATTTTGCGGGCAAGTGGGCAAGGCCTGCGGCTCACCTGGACGATTGCATTGGGTTTCATCCGAGTATGAATCGCGAAGGAACTTGGAATGCCCACGGTGGTTGGTACGATGCCGGTGACTACGGCAAGTACATTGTGAATGGCGGCGTGTCTGTTGCGACTTTGTTGCTTGCTTGCGAATTGACTGCGGATTCCGTGAGTGATAACCGCGCCTACAAGGCCATCAATGCGTCAGAACCGATTGTTGGTCCCGATGGCCACAAGATGTACAGCTTGATGGACGAAGTCCGTTTTGAACTGGAATTTTTCTTGCGCATGCAGGATACCGATGGCGGCGTGTTCTTTAAGGTGACGCCGGAACGTTGGGACGGCTTTGTTTCGCCTAAAGATTCGGACTCGTTGCAAAAGCGCATGATTCTTGGAAAGTCGACGACCTCGACGCTGAATTTTGCGGGGTCGCTGGCTGCAGCTTCGCGCGTGTATCGCAAACGCGATACGGCGTTCGCAGAACGCTGCCTGCAAGCCGCGGTAAAGGCCTACAATTGGGCGGTGTCGCGCCCGTTCGAAGACTGGCCGCATAATACCGAAGGCAGCGGCGGTTACGGCGACGATCATGCCGAAGACGAATTTTTCTGGGCCCGCGCTATGCTTTACCGCGAATTGCAGGCCCGCGGCGAAGCTGTGGAAGGCCTTACTGCCGAAAGCCTGCGTCCGTTGCTCTTGAAAGACATGAAGGTGATTCCGCCTAAGTCTTGCTTGGACTGGCGCGATACGCAGAATTTTGGATGGATTGCGCTTGCCTTGCAAGATAAGGACGAAGAATTCCGCCTCTTTGCCCGCACGACTCTTGCTATGACCGCCCGCGAAATCATTGATTTGCAGAGAACCGATGCTTACGGCATTCCTGTCCGCCGGTTCATTTGGGGCAGTAATGGCGATATTGCAAACCATGCTCTGACGCTTGCCATTGTAAAGCGCTGGGCTCCTAGCTTGGGCGGAATGTCGCTTGATTTCTGGTGCCGCGAACTGGTGAATTTCATTTACGGACGTAATCCTGTAGACGTCAGCTTTGTGACGGGGTCTGCATGGAGTTCGCCGAAAGAACCGCATCATCGCTTGAGTCATTCCGATGGCGTGGATGAACCGATTCCGGGACTTTTGGTGGGTGGCATCAATAGCGACCGCCAGGATATGCACCGTACGCCGAATGTGGTGCCGCATTATCCGGGTGAAGCTTCGGGCTATTCGTATACAGATGAACGCTGCTCGTTCGCTAGTAACGAAACGGCCATTAACTGGAATGCGCCGCTTACAGCAGTGCTTGCTTTGCTTTGCACCGATTAATGGCTCAACTCCGATTGAATCGGATCGTCTAGCCTGTTTTACTTTTTGCTAGAATCTTTTTTATCGGATTCTTTTTTGTCAGAATCCTTTTTGTCGCTGTCTTTTTTCTCGGCTTCTTTCTTATCGGGTTTGCTGGATTCTTTTTTGGTAGAGTCCTTGACGACCGTGTCTTTTGCGACGGTATCTTTAGGGAGTTCCACCGGTTCTTCCAGTTTTTCCTTGACCTTCGGAAGCAGCGACTGTAAATCGACTATGGGATTCTTTTCTGCTTCGTATTCCTTGGCCGAAACAATGGGCTTGTAGTAGAAGGAATCGGCGTCGGAGAGATTGCCTGCCGGAAGTAAGTCAAAATAAGAGGCGGCGAGCGAAAGCCAGTTGCGGAGCCATTCCTTGCGGGATTCACGGTTAGAATACCAAGCGTCTGCGTTATACTGGTAGTGGTGAATATCTACGGTCAGGTAAACCGGAGCCTCGCCAGAAAGTACATTGAAAATGCGCTTGACGCGGTGTGTTGCGGCGGCCCCTGTAATCAGCAGCACTGTGTCGGCGTTGTGTTTCTTGAGCCAGGGGATAATGGTGTAGGCTTCGCCGATAGTCGAAGGATCGTCGTGTCTTGCGATAAAGACGGAGTTGCTGTCGAAGTTGCCGAGACGCATAAAGTCTTCGAGATAGAATTCGGCATTGCTGCGGTTGCGAAGAATGCGACGACCGAGAATGAGCACGGAGTCTACCTTTCCGCTGGCCATGAGTTCTGCGGCAAGGTCAATGCGTTCCATGTCGGCAGATTGTCCGTCTAAAACCACGGCCCACTTTACATGTTCGAATTCATCGTCGTCAACAAGCCAGTGACCGCTTCGCGTCATGACCATGTAGAAGACTATAATCAAGAAAATGAAAGCGGCTGCGACAGCGCTTAGGATGATTTTCTTTTTCTGAATTTCTTTTTTGGTGGGTAGCTTAGCCAATTTGAGCTCCTTCGGTGCGGTAAAGTGCCGCGTTTTCGCCGTCGGCGTAATATTTCTTTCGAATTCCGAACAAATTAAATCCGTGCTTTTCGTAGAAGTTGCGGGCCTTGATGTTGTTCTCGCGGACTTCTAGAAAACAGCAGTCGGACTTGTCTAAATCGAGTTGTGAAAGCCCTGCGTGCAAAAGCTGCGTGCCGATTCCCTTGCGCTGAGCGTTGTTGCTTACCGCAATCGAAAGCAGTTCGGAATCCGCGCCCAACAAGTGGAATACGGCGTAGCCTTCGATGGCGCCTTCGCTTTCGTAGACGACGGCGTAGGTGTAGGGCGCCTTGATTTCTTGTTCGTATTGTCGCTCGTTCCAGTCTTGAAACGCAAGTTCGGCCTGAATCCTCAGTACGGCAGGAATGTCGGCGGAATTCATTTTGCGAATGGACATAGCGCAGTTCCTAGAGGCTTCGGGCAAACTCAGTGCAATTTTTCAAAGTACGACGGTTGAATGTAGTTTGCTTCTTGCATCAAGCTCGGGGTGACCGAATCGAAGAGCTTTGCCCAATCGCTTAGCGGGCGGCCTTTGTCGAGAACCGTTGTAGCACCGATTTCTTTGAATACGGCGGGCAATGCTTCGTCGGCGAGGGCGGCCTCGTCTACAACGACGGTCTTTACCGGATTTGCCTTGAGGGCGTCGACCACTTGGGCGGTTTCGATAAAGCTTTCGTTGTTGGCAAGACGCAGGTACCAGTAGCCTTTGCGGGCGCGGATGACGACGGCTGCATTTTCGGGCGCGTCGGCAAAGCAGGCGAGGGCTTGCAGGGTAGATACGCCGTAGAGTTTGCGCTTGCCGCTAAAGCTTAAGCCTTCGCAAAAGGCGACTCCCGTGCGCAGTCCGCTGAAAGAGCCCGGGCCGAGCGTCACCATGACTCGCGTGACTTGGTCAAGCGAGGCGCCGGCCTTTTCAAGCAGGGCGTCGAGCATGGCAGATGCGGTTTCACCGCGCGCCGCCTCGTCAATAGATTCAAAGTAACGGGGGTCGGCGGCGCCCGATTCAAGGAGCGCCATCGAGATTCCCTTGCGCGAAGTATCTACGAATAAATCGAAGGTCATGATTAACGCTTGATGTAGAGGCTCTTGTCGATAATCAAGTCAATCAGCTGGCTGTAGGTAATGCCGTTGCAGGCAGCCTGCTGCGGCAAGAGCGACGTGGGAGTCATGCCCGGGAGCGTATTCGTTTCGATAGCGAACAGCTGCTTGTCCTTGGTGATGCGGACGTCGGTACGGCTGTAGCCTGCACCGCCCAAGGCGTAGTGGGCGTTTTTCACGAGTTCCTGAATGCGGGCCGTGAGATCCGGGTCGAATTCGGCCGGAGTGACTTCCTTGCATTCGCCGTTGTACTTGGCTTCAAAGTCAAAGTATTCGCGTGTGGTCATGCGCATTTCGGTCGGCGGAAGCGGCTTTTCGCCTTCGATATAGCCACAGCTGGCTTCTTCGCCGGCGATGAACTTTTCGCAGAGCAGGCGGTTAGAATCCTTGAACAAATTCTGGGCAATCTTGCCGGCTTCGTCCAAGTCCTTGGCGATACCGATACCGATAGAAGAACCACCCAGCGGGTCCTTGATAACCAGCGGGAATCCCAGTTCGTCAGCAACAGATACGAGCGTGTCGCCAGTAAAGTCGTGCTTCCAAATCACGCGGTACGGCGGAGTCGGAATGCCGTTGGCCTTGTAGATTTCCTTGGACTTCACCTTGTCCATGGCGAGGGCAGAAGCGAGCAGGCCGCAACCGGTGTAGGGGATGCTCCAGTTTTCAAGCAAAGCCTGAATGTGACCGTCTTCGCCCCATTTGCCGTGCAGGGCGAGGAATGCGATGTCGGCGTCGGGAAGTTCAGAAAGGGCGGGGTTCTTTTTGCAGTTTGCGGCAGTGCCTTCGAGACCGCGGAAGTAATTGACCGAGAAGTTGTCCTTCTGGTAGGGGGAAAGTTCGCGGGAAGACCAGTGCCAGGTGCCGTCTTTGTCAATAAGTACCGGGTGGATGTTGTAACGGTCCGGGTTCATGGCACGAACAACGCCGGTGCCACTGACAACGGAAACATCATGTTCGGTGGACGGGCCACCCATTAAAACGAGTACGCGCATACGAGCCATTATAAACCTCTTTAGTAAAAATCTTTGTAAATAATGTAGTAAAATCGTAGAAAATAGGCAGTAGATAGTGCGAAATGTGCGATGTGGGATGTGTGATGAGAAATTTTCTCATATTATCTTGTATTCCACTTTTTTTAACAAACTAGGTTGCCTGTATTGCAAAAGGTTTGTATTTTATAGGTATAGAGAGGTATATGTATGCGAGTATTCGTTACTGGTGGAACAGGGTTCATTGGACATTATGTGGTCAAGGCCCTTTTGGAAAAAGGTCACGAAGTCGTGATTGCGACCAGACACCCCAATAAAGTTCCGACACTCAAGGCTAATTCCAATGTTTCGTTCGTGGAATGCGCTTTGACAGATTTTGACCTGATGGCCGAAGGACTTCAGGGCTGCGATGCCTGCATTCATATTGCTCTTGGTTGGGGTGATACCCCGAGCACGATGCTTGCTAACGATACCCGTGCAACGGTGATGCTGCTTGAAAATGCAGCAAAGGCCGGTTGCAAGAAGTTTATTTATACGAGTAGCACGGCTGCTATGGGCCGTATGCGCCCTTCGATGCGCGAAGTGACGAGCAACTTGCCGATGGACCTTTACGGTGCCACCAAGGCCGCTGGTGAAGCCTTCGTGCTTGGTTTTACGCATGGTTATGGAACCCAGTTCCCCGAAGTCAAGATGGCCCGCAACATTATCCGCCCGGGTTATACGTTCGGCAATCCCGCGTGGCCCGATGGCTGCTCTCAGCCGGACCGTCGCTTTTTTGCGATGGCGCAGGCTGTCAAGGAAAACCGCGACATCAATATCATCAAGAATGACGGCACGCAGTTCATTCACGCAAGTCAGCAGGCAAAGCTTTATTTGAGCGTGCTGGAATCCGATAAGAACGAAGAAATCTTCCTCGGTCTTGGCGAAGTCTGGATGAGCTGGAAGGAAATTGCCGAAATGATGGTCTCGATGAAACCTGGTTGCAAATCCAAAATCATCGAAACTGACCTCGGTTGGGGCGACGAGCCCATGCTCTTTGACGTGAGCAAGATCCAGGAACAGTTCGGGCTCGCCTTTGACGCCCACGAGTTCATGCTGGATCACGTCAAGTGGACGTATAACCAGATTTAATTTGGCTTTAGACGAAAATAAAAAAGGCGAGAGCAAATGCTCTCGCTTTTTCTTTTAACCGCAGCGGGTCTTTGTCGTGTCTATTCCGATGTAGTCGGGGTAGTCGTTGTCAAAGCAGGCGGCGCAGTAGTTTTCGCCTTCGCCGGTACATTCCTTCATGCCTTCAACGCTCAGGTAGCCGAGGCTTTCGACGCCGAGCATCTTGGCGATTTCGGGCGGCGTCATGGAGCTTGCTGCAAGTTCGCCTTGGCTCGGGAAATCCATACCGAAGAAGCACGGGTGTGCCACCGGAGGCGATGCAATGCGGATGTGAACTTCTAAAGCGCCGGCATCGCGCAGCATCTTGGAAAGGATCTTGAGCGTGGTGCCGCGCACAATGGAATCTTCCACGACGCAGACGCGCTTGTTCTTGAGCACGCCTTCGATGGGGTTGAACTTGAGTTTGACCTTCTGTTCGCGCACGTTCTGCGTGGGGTCAATGAAGGTACGGCCCACGTAGTGGTTACGGAGCAGGCCGATTTCAAAGCGGATGCCGCTGGCCTGGGCGTAGCCGAGAGCGGCGGTAGTAGCGCTGTCGGGCACCGAGATCACGATGTCGGCATCCACCGGGCATTCCTTGGCGAGCTGCTTGCCCATTTTGCGGCGGACCTTGTCGCAGCTCTGCTCGAAAATTTTGGAATCGGGGCGGCTAAAGTAGATGTATTCAAAAATGCAATGAGCGAGACGATCCTTTTGCACGAAGCGTTCGGAATGCAGCCCGTTCTTGGTGATGGTCAGGAATTCGCCGGCCTGGATGTCGCGAATGTAGTGGGCGCCCAGCAAGTCGAAGGCGCAAGTTTCGCTGGCAACGCACCAGGCTTTTCCCATGCGGGCCAGCGACAGCGGGCGGAATCCGAATCCGTCGCGGGCCACATACATGGTGTCTTTGCTAATGAAAACGAGGCAGAAACTGCCGGTGAATTTCGTAATTGCCTTCTTGATGGCTTCGCCTAAGTCGGCGGCCTCGGTGCGCGCGATTTCATGCAGAAGAATTTCGGAATCGGAAGTCGTCTGAAAAATATGGCCGTCGGCTTCCATTTCGGCACGGAGCTCGGCGGCGTTAGTGATGTTTCCGTTGTGGGCGACTGCGATCTGGCCCCATTTGCAACTCACCAGAATCGGCTGCGCGTTGGCAAGCGTTGAAGCACCTGTGGTGCTGTAGCGGACGTGGCCAATGCCTGCAAATCCGTCAAATTCGTTGATGTCGTGTTCTCGGAGAAGGGTCGATACAAGTCCCATTGACTTGCGGACGCGAATCTTGTCTCCGTCGGTGACCGCGAATCCGGCACTTTCCTGCCCGCGGTGCTGCAGGGCGTAAAGCCCCATGGTAATATTCCTTACGACAGTGTCGCCATTGTAAATGCCGATCACGCCGCATTCTTCGTGCAATTCGTCGAGCATAACGCCTCTTTGAAATGTATGTCCCCTCTACCTCGAAGGTCACAGCCCACCCGGACGGGTGCAAGCAAGGGAACGGCCGCCCTTGTTAAGCAAAAAATGTGCCATTTTGGCGATTTTGGCTCAAAAACGCCAAATCCCTAAGTAAAAAGAAGAAAGGTTTTACAATGAGTGTAAAACCTTTCTGTAAAATTTACGTTTTGTGTAAAACTAGACTATGCCATGTCCGTCTTGTCCGATGAGGAATCTAGTCTAGAAAGTAGACCAGCATAGCTCTCTTGCAACAGGTTGACCTGATTACTGAGCTTGATTTCTTTCATTTCGGGGGCGCTATAATTTTTCTTCAGTTCGTTGATCATTGTTTCCTCCTTATTTCTTTAAGACTTTCTTGCCGTAGTAAGCTCCGCGGGCTTTAGGAGTTTTGTTCAGCTTGCGGCCCTTAAGATCGTAGTTGCGGATCATCTTGAATTCTCCGGAACGGGTATCGATGCGGCCGATCGCGGTCGTCTGTTCGTTGCCGTCGGTGCTACTGACAATGACGACGTTCATAGCGGCAGGGTAATTCTTTTCAGTGTATTCGTGAGAGAAAATATTTCTTGAGAATATGAATGCTCGGAAGGGCGGGAGCGTGGCCCCTGCACCGATTTTGACAAACTGGCCTGCGGTTTTGAAGGTTTCTGTGACTTGGTCGTTAAATCCATAGGTGTTGCCGCTTTCGAGCATTTCTTGTGTGAATTCCATGTATTCATCGGAGCCGTCAATAAACCAGCTGCCACTTTGGTATAAGAAGTCGTGATTAAAAGGAGTCTTTTCTATATCTACAGCACCCTTGATTTCGAGGGTCTCGGATTCCATCTGTATGAGATACGGGGTATATGCGGTGGTACGAACTTGACTTTCGTTATCAAAGGTTTCTTTTAGGTTTTGGACTTGCACTTCCATTTTGCCGTTGACTTCTTCGACTCCTCGGAATTCGTAGATATTCTTGACCCCGCCCAGTTGATTCAGGTTCACTGCAAAGGGGAGCATAATCGTGGAGTATCCGTTTGCTGAAAGAGGGAACTTTCTTTCGAAAACGACGGAGTCTACGTGTTTTTCTTCGACGTCGCCGACGGAACCGTAGTAGTCGCCATCGATGTATGCTGTTGTTTTCCCGTCTTCGGTTATGTACCGGATAGCGGGGTAATCCTTTCTCAGCATGAGCGTGTTGTTATAGGCGTATAATTCGTAACCAGTTGCTGTTCCTGTGACATGTCTGAAGATATTATTGATGGCGTCTTTGGTAACGTTTTCCGATTGTCCGGAAAGGGCAATCTTCGGATTTTTGTCTGTCAAGGGCTCTGCAATGTTTACGTTGATGAGGGCTTTATCTTTTAATTCGCCTACAATATTGATTTTCTTTCCGTTAGAGAGAACCAGCGCGTTGTAATCGGGAAAATATGGAGTGCCAGAAATATTGATGTCTTCAAAAGCTTCTACAGCATAGTTTGAGTTAGTATTGAATGATCCTCCTGCAAGAGTCACTTTGGATCCTTCTTTTGCGACTATACCTCTGTTGTTTCCGTTGACAGATCCGCTGAATACTTCAACTTTTGAGCCGGAATGAGCGGTTATACCTGTACCATAGGAATAAACACTCCCCCCATCTATTTGAAGGGACCCGTGTAAGTCGATGGCCAGATTTTCCTCCGTAACATTGATTATTCCTGATAGCAGGAAGGCACTGCCGTTATCATTAACGAGAATTGCAGGGATGCTGGTATTAATGTTGAAATCTCCTGCTATTATGCCTCTATTGTTCTCGCTCTTGTTGCTGTCTTCGATGATAAGTGTCCTATCGACACGGAAAATCAATGCTTTTTCTGTAACAAAAAGATCATCTAAATTACGTGATAGCGTGTAGCCGTTGAGATCTAGGCGAATGGTTGCTCCGATGTGAAGGCATCTTGTCAATTTTACGTTTTGGGTTAATATGTAGTCTGTGTTTTTTTGTAGTGACCAACAGCCGTCAAAGGTAGAACGATGTTCAAAATCGTCTTCGCTGGAAACTTTCACCGTTTCGATCGGTTCTATCGGGGGGTCTAGGGCGAATGCTCCAAGGGGTAAAAACAGTAATGTCAGGATTAACTTTGTGATTTTCATATTTCCTCCTTAAAATAATGAAATACGGGTAAAAGTTACAAAAAACTTACCGTTTTGGCTTTGGATAAAGTACTTTTTTGAGTAAGGAGGCTTTTAACAGCTCACGACGAGGGAGATAAGGCCTGCGAACATGGCGATTTTCACCAGTTTTTGAGCGTTTCGGTAGTTACGCTTGTTTGCAAAAACGAGAATCGCGATGACGGCGGGAGTAAAGGCGATTCCGGTGATAATCAAGAAGAGCATGGGGTAGTAACCCTGCGCGACAGGCAGCGGTAAAATGGCCCAGGTGAAAAGGCAAATGAGGCCGGCGAGGCGCCTTGCGGTGGGGGCGCCTGCAATCAGCGGGAACGTCATGATGCCTGCCTTGAGGTCGCCGGTTTCGTCTTCCAGGTCCTTGTAGATTTCGCGGGCGGTCGTGAGGAGTATTGCGAACAGCATCGCGGGGTAGAGAAGTCCGATTTTGTTCGAAATTCCAAGCGTCGATTCGATGGATTCCTTGAGGCCCGTGGGGTAGAACAGGCAGAGAATCAGGGGTGTTGCGCAAAGGAAGGCAACCGTCATGTTCTTTAAAAGCGGGATGTGCTTGAGCCACTTGTTGTAGGCGACCAGAAGCGCGCTGAGTAGCACAAAGAAAATGCAAGCCGTGAAGTTCGTCTTGGTCATCAGGCTGTCGGCAAGGCCCGCCGCAATCGTGAGCACGAGAAGAATAATCCACGCCCTTCGCGCCGCTGCCACCGAAACCTTTCCGCTCACCAGCGGACGCTCCGGCCGATTCAGGCGGTCGCTATCCAAGTCCCAGATGTCGTTCTGGATGTTTGCAAAGGCAATTGCAAATGCAAAACCGAGCGCCTGCAAAACAAGCGGAAACCATTCGATACCGCCCGTCGTTGTAGGCAACGCCGAAAGCAGGTAGTAGCCAATCACAAGCGTGACCATCGCAATCACGATATTCACCGGCCGGGACATTTTAACGAGCGCTAGGAGCATGGCGTGAATATAGAAATATTTGTAGAAACGAAAGGTTCTTCTTCCGCTGATCGGCTTTGTTGAAAATTTTACAATCGAAAATGGTATTCAAGTGGCCCAAAAAAGCGTGATAGTAAAGAGGGGTGAATCAATTTCACTCTAAAGTAGAATATCTTGACAATATCTAGATAGAAATATATATTATGAACATAATAATTAGCGAACACGCAAAACAGAGAATGGACGAGAGAGGTATTTCCGAAGAACAGGTAAGGTCTTTCTTTGATTCCAATGGACCCATCGTATCTTGGAGAATATCTGATCTTGACAGCTCTGTGATTTTGGTAGATACTTTGTTTGATGGACGCAAATTTAGGTTGGCCTATAATGCGCTCACGGATACACTGATTACGCTTTTCCCGAGGAGGTAATTATGACGAACAAGGAACTTGCTTTGGCTCTTGAGAAAGAGTACGAAGAAACAGGCGATAATGCCGGTACCGCTATGCCTCCGGCACCCTCGATGGCAACAGCCATTGCAATTGTTAAAAAACGCAAGACTAAAGTCGGGACGAGTTTTGATCCGGGCGTTTTGGAAGCGTTCAAGGCGAAGGCTGAACGCGTCGGCATTCCGTACCAGACTCTGCTTAATTCTGTGGTCAAACGCTATACCGAAAGCAAACTTGACATAGAAGTTGCATAGTGGTCGGGTTGCAAATCATACGAAGCTCTCGAAGCCGATCCTTGGGGTCGGCTTTTTCAATTCCTGCGACATTTAACTAAATTTGTCAAAAACGATTGAGGTTACTGGAGGTTCTGTGAAGATTTTTAAAAGCGTTCTTGTCTTGTCCGTTCTCCTGACAATGCTTGTTGCATGCGGAGACGATTCTTCCTCTTCTGTTTCCCCAGAACCGGCCGGTGATTATTCGTCTTCGAGTGGTAATCTCCAATCCTCGTCATCTAAGGGTTCGAAAAATTCTAGTTCATCAGTAGAAAAGCAGAAATCCTCTTCTAGTTCTGTAAGCGGTAAGAATAGTAGTTCGTCGGTGGTCGAGTCGAGTAGTAGCGCGCGGAATTCTAGCAGCAGTTCTGCGATTTTGTTTAAACAATGTGAAGAAGGTGAACAAAAAATAGTTGTTTCTGAAATAGACACAGGATTTGTGAGTTGTAAAGAAGGCAAGTGGGTTGTTGATTCTATTGTGGATGTAGTAAAACCCAAGGTCTATCCGAATATGGATAGCGTGTTTAATCCGGCTGTGACTTATGGTTCTTTTAAAGATCCTCGTGATGGAAAGGTTTACAAAACGGTTCAATACTATATGGAGGTCCAAAGTGGCAACACTACTGTCATTGATTCTTTTACGGTGATGACTCAGAATCTGAATTACGCTGATACGATAATCGATAGTACAACGACTGTTTTTGACGATTCAAAAGTGGAAAAACGTTGTTACAACGATGATCCTTGGTATTGTGACAATTATTTTGGTGGACTTTATACTTGGAGTGAGGCTTTGGGGCTTCCTAAAGTGTGTGATAGTGTCGGTGTTGCTGATAACTCAAAATGCAATGTTAAACTTGGCGACGATGCCAAGGTGCAGGGAGTGTGTCCGGAAGGTTGGCATGTGATGAACGAAACCGAATGGAAACATTTTGCTTTACCACGAGGAATCGATGCTAGTTATACTATGTTGTCTCGTGCCGTATGGAAGGATGGAAAAAATACGAATTCCAGTGGGATGTCTGTGTTGCCTTATGGGGATGGATCGGCTATGGCTAGTGACAGAAATGTTGCCATATTGTGGTTGCCTCAGGAAAAACAGGCAAAAGAAGATGTTGGTGCAATGTATGTTAGTCTCTCTGATTCATATTTTAGTATAGCACCAAGTTTTAAGATTAGCGCTTTCCCAGTCCGTTGCGTAATGGATGAAGGCGACACGTTCGTTAAATAAAGTCCTAACAAGAAATCACGTTAGTGATTTCGAATCAGTGTGACAATTATATTGTAAAGAATGCCGTTAGGCATTTCCAATCCGTGTGGCCCTTTTAGCTTGCATCAAAGGAGGTGCCGGATCGGGTCCGGCATGACAGCGGGAGTGGCATGCTTTGAGGAAAGCGGAGGCGAGTGCCTGACCGCAAAGCGAACATTCCGGAACGGCCATGCGAGCGAGGCGAGCTTAGCTCTGGAGCCGTGGGCATTTGTAGCCCAGGGCGTTACGGGCGCGGCGATTGAGCGCCCGTTCGAGGGGGTGGTGGAAGACCCGGCACGGGGCTGCAAGTAGGGGGAGGCGTCCCCCTTTTACTATATTTGCGGTATGCCGTTTTTTACCAAAAGCAATCTTGTGGACTTGCGGGCGGAAGCCGAGCAACTTTCGATTTGCGTGGAGCATTTCTTGTATGCGTCGGAGCATATCAACGAAGGCGACTACAAAACGAAGGGCTTTTACGACAACTGTATCGAAAAATGTAATGGAAGACTCAAGGCGATTCATTTTTTAATGGAGTCCATTCGTCAGGATAGGCCTGTTTCGGAAGAAGAACTCCAGGAAACGCTTCCGGATTTTTTAAATTGCAAGAAAGATGCTAAATAACGAATTCGATGACGAACCGGAACCGCTCCGTCGCGTAAAGCCGACCCGCCGCGATCACCGCAGCAGGCGTATTGACGTGATGCGTGAATTGGAATCGGGCGTGGTAGACGAGCGCCCGGTCAAGGAGCGTTTCAGTCGCGAATTCAAGAATCCCCGCATCAAGAAAATCAAGGACCCGCTCGAAAAGATCGACGAGAAGGATTGCGTCGAGGGCTTGGTGGTCGAAGTGCATCGCCGCACTTGCGAAGTGCGCTTGCCGGAAGAAGGGACTGTCACGGCCATGTACCGTGCGACGACTTCGAAGGCGCTGGGGGAATTCCCGGCGGTGGGCGACCGCGTGCTTTTGGGACAGGTGAACGAAGACGAGGACAGCGGCGAAGGCGTTGGCTCGCAGAAGTATTGTGTGGTGCGAGTGCTCCCGCGAAAGAGCGAACTCAAGCGCCCCGGCCCTCGCGATAGCTTTAGACGTAAGCTCACCTTGGCAGCAAACGTTGACCAGGTGGTGATTGTCGCGAGCGTGACGCAGCCGGAATTCAACTACGGATTTATGGACCGCTTCTTGCTGGCGGCGAACCTGAATAACTTGCCGTTCGTGCTGGTGCTGACCAAGATGGACCTGCTGCCGAATGGCGAGGCCGACCTGAACGACGATATCCGCGACTTCATGAGCATTGTGGACAAGGTGATTCCCGTGAGCGTGAAGACGGGGGTGGGCCTGGAACGCCTGCGCGAGGAACTCCTGGGCAAGTCGTCTGTGTTCAGCGGACAGAGCGGCGTGGGCAAGTCAACGCTGGTGAATGCCTTGGTGCCGGGTGCGGAACTAGAAACGGGTGCCGTGCGTGAACGCGACGGAAAGGGTAGGCATACGACGACTTCTTCGAGCCTGTTCGATTTTCCGGGTGGCGGCTACGTGATTGATACGCCGGGGATCAGGAGCATTGGTCTTGCCGACGGTGACGATGACATGGACGGCGAGACTTTGGCGAAGATTTTCCCGGGATTTTTCGAGGGTGACTTGTTTACTTGCAAGTACAGCAATTGCAAGCACCTGAAGGAACCGGGTTGTTCTGTGCGCGCGGCGGTGGAATCGGGTAAGCTTTCGCGGGCCCGCTATGCGAGTTATTTGAGAATTTTGAATTCTAGGAATTAGGTTTGATGGATATTGCTGTAAAAATTACCTTGGTGGCGTCGATTGTGCTGGTGGGCTATAACCTGCACCAGCTGGTGACGAGTTACGAGGCGATTTGCGAAAAGGTCAAGGAATTCAAGGCGATGGCGCTGGAAAACGATTCGGACGAGAGTGCCGTGCGCCGCTCGAACTTTTTCTTGACGGGCACGCTTTCGGTGCTGTATATTGCGCTTACGTATCTTTCGGAGTTTGCCTACTGGGTGGTGGGAGCCGTATTTGTGAAACTCGCTATTTCGATGTACTTGTCGCATTTGGAAATTTCGCAGATTTTTAAGGAAGAGTCGATCCGCCCCAAATTCTTCAAGATGACCAAGGTCGATGCCGCGGTGAACGTGTTGGTGGGGCTCGGTGTGGCGGTGATAGCTGTATCGTGAGGTGCCTATGAAAAAGATAATTGCCTTGCTCGTGTTTGCGCTGTTTGCCTGCGTTCCGGCCTGGTCGCAGATGGAAGCGGCCATTGACCCGACCACGGGGGCTGCTGCAGGAACATCTGCCGGCCCGTTGCTGAACGGAATCCGCACGCCGTTGATTGTGGGCGGTGCTCTTGGCTTTGGCTCCGGTACGGGCGTGGGCTCTGACCGAGGAATCGGACTCCGCCAGATTGAACCGATGATCGGTATCTGGTACCCGGGAATGGCATTGCTCCGTGTGGGCTACGGCATGTACGGTTACGAAGAAGATAACGATGATGGCAAGGATTATCAGGTGGACCATTCGGAAATGGATTTCGAACTGGGACTCCACTTGTTGGGTGAAGTGTATTTGCTGGGCTCGTATTCCCGCGTGAAGGAATTGAGCGACCTGGGTGACGTGGCTTGGAACGAATGGGGCGCTGGCTTTGGTTCGCTGTTGTTTATTTTCTCGAAGACGATGCTGTTTGCTGAAGTCGCTTATCGCTGGGTGTTGACGCATTACGACCCGTTCTTGGACAAGAAAGTTCATGGCGGACGCATCCAGATGAATTTGGGATTCTCGGTGTACGTGTTCTAGGGAACGTCATTGCGAAACCCTTTATGGGTTGAAGCAATCTATGTTTGATTTTTGAGGATTTAAGTTGTCTGATTATAAGAAGAATGTTGCTGTTTTAGGGGGAGCGTTCGATCCGGTTCATTTGGACCATATTAGGGTAGCAAAGACTTGTTTGCAAAAAGGATTTTGCGACGAGGTGTGGTTTATGCCGAGTCCCGACCGCTGGGACAAGAAGCTGAATGCGAGCCCCGAAGACCGCTTTGCCATGCTGGAACTCGCCATGGAAGGCGACCCGCGGCTGATTCTTTCGGACTTGGAAATTGAACAGGGCGACTTTCGTGGCTCGTACGTATTCTTGTGCGGACTCAAGGAAAAATTCCCGGACATCAACTTTCGCTTGCTGACGGGCGCCGATACGTATGACGGCATTCCGCATTGGCGCGACCCGATGAACTTTTTCGGTACGAATTACAATGGCCACTTGCTGTTGCGCGACATTGAGCTGATTGTTTTTGCGCGTAACGGTTACCCGAAGCCGGATATCGTGGAACACAAGGCGAAGGGCTATGCCGATTTGCTTTGGCTTGGGCCGGAGCAGGGCTTTGAAGGCGTGTATTCGAGTACCGCGATTCGCAAGGCTTTGCTGTGTGGCGAAGAACCCAAGGGCTTACACCCGAAGGTGTACGAGTATATAAAGCAACACAATTTGTATAGAGAATAATGTCGCGCGCCCCATCTGATATGTACTTTGAAAGCGTTGTGCAGCCGGAGCATGAAGGCTGGCTGTTGCTCGATTCGCTTTGCAAGCGCTTTACTTACCACAGTCGCGAACTGTGGGGCGAAAAGATTGCGAACGGCTTTGTGGCGGTAAACGGCGAAACTGCGAATCTGGAAACTATTGCGCATCGCGGCGACAAGGTGGTGTACCACGTAACGAACTACACCGAGCCCGAAGTTCCGACGGATTTTAAGGTCGTGTTCGAAGACGACGAATTCATGCTGGTGGCAAAGCCTGCAGGCGTGCCGGTGCACCATACGGGCCATATATTCTACAATACCTTTACGGCGATTGTGCGTCGTGGGACAGACTACGAGACCGCGACCCCCATGCATCGCCTGGACCGCGACACGGGCGGACTCATGTTGTTTGCGAAGTATGCGGAGTCGGCGGCAAGATTCCAGAAGAATCTGGACCGCATTTTGCTGAAAAAATTTTATATGGCAGTCGTGCGCGGGGACTTCCCGTCTGAACTTGTAGACTGCACGATGCCTTTGCGCGAAGACCCCGCGGACCGCTTGCGGCTCCGCATGCACCACTTTGCCGATGGCAAGCCCTGCCACACGCGCTTTAGAAAGGTGGGCGAGGGGCAGCTTTCGCAGCCGGTGGCAGGCGAGTCGAAGTACTCGGTGGTGGAGGCGGAACTCTTGACGGGCCGCAAGCACCAGATTCGTGCACACCTCGCTGAGCTCGGGTACCCGATTCTGGGCGACCGCTTATACAGCTTTGATGGCGTTTACTACGAGAAGATGTCTCGCTCCTGGTCGCGCGATCCTTCTGTCGACAATTCCGAAGAAGGCCTTAGCGCCGAAGACCTGGCGGCCCTCGGCGGCAAGTCGCAGATGCTTTATGCGTACAAGGTCGAAATCCAGTTGCCTTATTGGAAAGAACCGCGCGTTTTCGACTGCGAAGAGTACCCGGCAGACATGGCGGTGCTTGTCCAAAACGCTAAAAAGAATGCGTAAGTTGCAAAAAAGCCCTCGAAAATGAATATTTTCAAAAAAAATCGCAAAAATTCGCACTTACCCCTTGACGAAATATTCTGAATATCTATATTTGGTGCCGTCGATGAGAGCGATCTCAACGACCGAGTCTAACGACTAGATTGCTTCATAGCTCAGTTGGTAGAGCCCGCGACTGTTAATCGCGTTGTCCTTGGTTCGAGTCCAAGTGA
The DNA here is from genome assembly GCF_900316465.1 of uncultured Fibrobacter sp. Taxonomy (NCBI): domain Bacteria; kingdom Pseudomonadati; phylum Fibrobacterota; class Fibrobacteria; order Fibrobacterales; family Fibrobacteraceae; genus Fibrobacter; species uncultured Fibrobacter sp. Next base: position 62,445 of record NZ_ONDD01000017.1, read on the forward strand.
AGCAGTGAAAAAGGTTCCGATGCAAGTCGGAACCTTTTTCTGTTGTTGGACCTTTTTATTATACTTGGGGAAGAGACTTGTAGCAAAGAAGGAGAACGGAATGCGCAAAGTTTTTTTGCGGTACACAATGTTGTTAGCGGCGCTGGCCTTGAGTGCGTGCGGCGGTGATAGCAAGGTTGTGGAGACAAGTTCTCCGGTTAATTCCCTTGATGACGATTCCATTGACGACGACCTGAATGTGGAGAATATGGGGCCGTGTGTCGAGAATCCAAACCCCAAGCAGTCTCTGGTAATGAATGATGGCACGTACTATCAGTGTATAGATGGCCTGTGGCTCAGGGTGGAACTCTCCAGTTCATCGAAGAGGGCTAAATCTTCTTCTTCAGCGCGGCGGTCCAGTTCGTCCAGTGAAAACAAAAAAGAATCCTCGTCATCCGAAGGGGTGTCGTCCGAAGCGGAAGAGTCTTCTTCTTCTGAAAATGCTGGCGTGAGTTCTTCGGAGTCTGCACCGGAATCCTCGGCATCGATAAAATCGTCTTCGTCGCATGTGGTCATAGACTTGACGCTTGAATACGACTGTTCTGAATACGATTGTGTCTATACCGGTTACCTGAATTCCAAAATGCTTGGTTCCGGCATCTATGGTCAGTTCTTGGATACCCGTGACGGTCAGGTTTACCGTACAGTGAAGATTGGTTCGCAGACTTGGATTGCACAAAACTTGAACTACGCCTCCGAAAACAGCGAGTGCATGTATGATCACGAATATTACTGTACGCAAACAGGGCGCCTTTACTATCAGAGTGATGCTTTGACGGTTTGCCCCGAAGGCTGGCATTTACCCAGCTCCAAAGAGTGGGATGAACTTGACAATTTTGCTGCTCTTGAGCTTGAAGATAGCACCATAGTGGGGAATGGCTTAAAATCCGTTAAATCCTGGCCTAATGAAGTCGGTTTTGACCTGTTTGGGTTCTCGGGCGTTGCCACCGTGTTTTTTGGAGAAACCAACATTTGTGGTGGCATTCATGGTTCATTTTGGACATCGGATGATTACGAATATCGCTGCCTGTTGGATGATTGGGGCGATTTGCGTGCCTTTAGGCAGACCGGTAGCGTCGATTGGGTGATGTCTGTCCGCTGCATTTTGGACGACTAGGCGACCGAGATTTTCTATATTATATCTCGGAGGCTTTATGCTGAAAAAACTGATTGCCATTTTGTTTGCCGCTGCGGTATTTGCCGTGGCTGATCCTATTTCTATCGAAGGCCGCTTGACCGAAATTCCGGGCAAGATGCCGAGCAACGATTTGTACAGCTACGTGTATGTGTTCAAGTACAAGGTGCTTAAGGTGGAATCGGGCAAACTGGATGCCAAGGACGTGTTGGTGGGCGTTTACAACCCGCTCATCGCTCGCGGCAAGGTCAAGGACAAAATGGCCGACAAGTCTAAGGGCAATGTAGGCGAATTCAAGGCCAAGGCCAAGCATAAGCTCAAACTCGTGCCGCTCGAAGGCAACTGGGACGGCGCTGTCGAAGACGAATACTTTGACGACGAATCTCCGCGTTACCTTGCTATCGAAGTAAACGAGTAGTTCGTGGTCTTTTCTTCTCAGTTATTCCTGTTCTATTTCTTGCCGACGTTCCTGGTCGGCTACTTCGTGCTGTACAAGCTGCACGCGAAGCATTCGACGCTGAATTTCTTTATCACGGTTTTCAGCTACGTCTTTTACGGTTGGCTTGAACCGTGGCTCGTGTTCCTGATGTTCGGTTGCACCCTGGTGGTGTACGTGGCCGGGCGCTTTATCTCTGCTCCGGGAGCCTCTAAGCTGCAGCGGAATCTGGCGCTGGGGGCTGCTATTGCGGTAAACCTCGGTGCGCTGGGTTACTTTAAGTATTACATGTTCGGCATGGGCGTAATTAACGACGTCATTACAAAGCTCGGTTGTGAACCGTTCTCTGTTATGACAGTGCTCTTGCCGGTGGGTATTTCGTTCTATTCGTTCCAGTCCATGAGTTATGCCATTGACGTATGGCGTGGGACTGCGCCTCCGGTAAAGGACTTTGCGACGTTTGCTTGCTACGTGGCCTTGTTCCCGCAGTTGGTGGCGGGCCCGATTGTCCGTTATAATACCGTGGCCGAAGAACTGGCGACCCGTACGCATACGCTCGAAAATTTTGTGCGCGGCATCTCGTTTTTCTGTTTTGGCTTTGCCGAAAAGATATTCCTTGCAAACCAGGTGGGCATTATTGCGGACCGTGTGTTTGCGGCTGATGCTCCTGGCGTGCTCAATAGCTGGTGGGGCTCGCTTGCGTACATGTTCCAGATTTACTTTGACTTTTCGGCGTATTCGAACATGGCGATTGGTCTTGGACTCATGCTCGGGTTCCATTTCCCGCGCAACTTTAACGGCCCGTACCGTTCCAAGAGCATTACCGAATTCTGGAAGTTCTGGCATATTTCGCTTACGAGCTGGTTCCGCGACTACCTGTATATTCCGCTGGGCGGAAACCGCGTAGGCACGGCACGCCTGTACTTTAACCTGTTCCTGGTCATGTTCGTGAGCGGCGTGTGGCACGGTGCCAACTGGACCTTTGTTTGTTGGGGCTTGTACCATGCCTTCTTTATGATCGTGGAACGCGCGAACAACAAGAATGCTTTCTATTACAAGGCTCCCAAAGTGGTGCAGGTCCTGATTACGCAGGTGATTGTGCTCTTTGGCTGGGTGCTGTTCCGTGCCGACAATATTGGTGAAGCCTGGCGCATGTGGAAGTGCATGCTTGGGTTCAATGCGGTGAGCTCTGCCGATGCGATTCTTTCGGCTGAAATCTTTACGCCGACATGCCTGTTCTTTATGGCTCTTGCTGCCTTGCTTTCGTTCTGGAAGTTCCGCAGCTTTGATTGGTGCAGCAAGGTTTCGCCGGTTCGTATGGTTGTGGCGTTAGTCATCTTTATCGTGGCTATTCTCGCTTTGTTTACACAAAGCTACAATCCGTTCCTTTATTTCCAATTCTAAGATTACGGCTTTAGAAAAAAGCCTGATTGAAAGTAAAAGAATGTTGTTTGAGTGGGCGGCGGGCTCGGTTTTTTCTAAATTTAGCCCCGATGAATAAAATTATCCGTTCTCTGCTGACTGTTTGTGCATGCTCGCTCATTTGCTTGACGGGCTGCGATGTTCCATTTTCCAAGGAAGACCCGGTTGTGGTTTCGGTGGGCGAAACCAAACTCCGTCAGGCCGAACTCTACCGTCTTGTCCCTGAATGGGATTACATGTCGGACCGTGAAAAGTTGACGTTCCTGGAACATTGGATTGATGAAGAAACCATTTACCAGGAAGCCATGGCCAAGGGCTTCTGGAAGGACCCCGCCGTTCAGGAACAGGTAAGACGTACTGAACGCAAGATTACGGTGGACTATTACTTGCAGACCTTTGCCGACACCATGATGCTCGGCGATACCGAAAAGCTGGATTACTACCATGCCCATCCGGAATTGTTTGTGCGCGGCAGGAACTTGCTGACCGGTGCCGTGATTTACTTTAAGGATTGGCAGATGGCTGAAATGTACCATAAGGGACATAAGAAGCTGACATATGAAACTTATCCGGCTGCAAGCTGGATGGTGAAGCGCATTGAACGCTTTGACACGGTTGCCGTTAGCCCCGATAGCTGCATTTTGCCGTCGTTTACCGATGTGGAATTCGGCAAGCTTTCGCAGGTTAAGCTTTGCGGTGGCCAGCTCAAGGCTGTCGTTGTGCTGTCGAGACTCGATTCTGCCGATGTGTTGCCCTATGCCGAAGTCGCTGAAGATGTGGCTGCCCGCGCCTGGGTCGAACACCAGAAGACCGTGTTTGCCCGCCTGAAGAAGGAATGGAAGAAGGCTCGCCCGATTTTCTCGCAGATGAATGTGTTTAGCGAAAAGGAAAAGTAATGAAGTTTCCTGTTGCAGTGAAACAATTTGTTATTTCGTTGAGTGCTTTAGCCGCTTTTGCCATGGCTGAACCCGTGTTGATGGAAGGGGTTGCGGCCGTGGTCGATGGCAAGCCGATTATGCGTTCGGAATTCTTGAATAACTTGTACCGTTTTCAGGAAACGCCCGAAGGTTCTGCGATGTCTGAAGCAGACCAGCGCAAGTATGTGCTTGACCAGATGATTGAAGAAAAGGTCTTGCTGAGCCGCATTGATCGCGATTCTATTGTAATTACCGATGCCGAAGTCGACCAGCGCGTGAACGCCCACTTGTCGCAGCTTGCCGCAAGCCAGAATACGGACCTTGCGACGCTCGAAAAGGCGATTCGTGCCCAGCTTGGCATTAGCATGGCGCAGTACCGCGACCAGCTTTCGAAGCAGATCCGCAACCATATTGAAATGGCCCGCGTGCGTCAGCGCCACGTCGGTTCTGTTACGCCGACCAAAAAGGAAGTGGATGCCTTTTTTGCAAATTACAAGGATTCTATTCCGCAGCAGTTCAATTGCGTGCTCCTGAGCCACATTCAGTTGCCGATTGAACCGGATTCCATGATTGTGGATTCTGTGAAGCGTATTGCGGATGCCTTGATTGACACCTTGAACCTGGGTATGAGCTTCGAACTGTTAGCGAAGGCCCATTCGCAGGATACCTCTGCTGCGAAGGGCGGTGACCTTGGCTACTTTAAGCGAGGCCAGCTGGATCCGGCCTTTGAACGTGCCTTGGATTTGCTGAAGAACGGTCAGTATTCTTCTAACCCGGTGAAGACGAAGCTTGGCTGGCATATTGCCCGCGTGCTCGGCCGTAAAGAAGACGGTGTGCGTTCTGCCCAGATTTTGCTCCGCACGATTCCGACGGCGAAGGATTCTGCCGCGGTTCTTGCTCGCGCCGATTCTCTGAGAAAAGCGATTAAGACGACAGAAGGCTTTGCCGCTGCTGCCAAGAAGTTTAGTGAAGACAAGTCCAGCAATTTTGCCGGCGGCCGCCTCGGTTGGTTCCAGCGCAACGAAATGGAACCGGCATATGTGGAACCGGTTGCGAACTTGAACGTGGGCGAAATTTCGGAACCTGTTCTGATTGATGGCGCCTACCACTTGTTCCGCTTGGACGATTCCCGCCAGACTCGCGATTTGACTTTGGATGAAGATTATGGCAAGATTGAACAGATGGCTGCAACCCATCTCGAAAATCAGAAGCTTGAAGCGCTGGTGAAAAAGTGGCGCGACGAAGTCCATATCGAAATCCGCATGACGGAATAATTTATTTTTCGTTAAAACAATAGGTCGCGGGCCTTATGATTCACTTTAACCACGTCACTAAATCTTACGAGGATAATTGGAAGGCTCTTTCCAATGTGACGTTGCGTATTCATAAAGGTGAATTCGTTTTTCTGACAGGGCATTCGGGTGCCGGTAAGTCAACGCTTTTGAAGTTGATTTACATGGACGAACGCCCGGACGAAGAACGCGGCGGCCAGGTGATGGTGAAGTTTACGGGTGATTGCCTGTATGACAGCAAGAATACGCCGGATAGCAAGATTCAGTCGCTCCGCCGTAAGATGGGAATCATCTTCCAGGACTTTAAGTTGTTGCCGGACCGCAATGTGTTTGAAAATGTGGCGCTTGCGCTCCGCATTGTTGGTACTCCTAGCAGCAAGATTAATGCCGCGGTGTTCGATGCTTTAGCCCTTGTGGGCATTAGCCAGAAACGCTTTGCCATGCCGTATACGCTTTCGGGCGGTGAACAGCAGCGTGTGGCGATTGCGCGTGCGATGGTGCATAATCCGTACCTTCTTTTGGCTGACGAACCGACTGGTAACCTTGACCCGAAAAACGCTGAAGAAGTCTTCAAGATCTTCAAGGAAATCAATGCCCGCGGTACGACTGTGGTGATGGCAACCCATAACCCGGACTTTTACTTGAATAGTCCTTTCCGCCGCTTGGTGCTTGACCACGGCGAACTCCTGAACAGAGATTTGATTTAAACCTGAATGGCGCGAATTTCGCCGGGTTTTAAATCGCCTAGCGAGTACTTGTCGAATTGAATGCGCATAAGGCGCATGACTTCGTAGCCGAGGTGGGCTAGCATGCGGCGAATTTCTCGGTTTTTGCCTTCGGATAAAGTAATTTCAAGCCAGCAGTTTTTGTCGCCTTCGCTGTGAAGAATCGCGCGCTCGGCGTGCATGAATTCTTCGCTTTCGCCGAAGACGCGGGGCGGAACGCTAAAGCCTTTTTCCATTTGCGAAAGTTCGTCGGCGGTGGGTTTGCCCTTGACTTGCACACGGTAGATTTTGAGGTGGGTGGCGTCGGTGAGTACGCGATCCGCCCAGGCTGTGTCGTTAGTAAACAGCAGCAAGCCTTCGCTTGCGGCGTCGAGGCGACCTACGGGTGCAATGTGCGGCATGGGCTTGCCGGAGTACATTTTGTTGTATTGTTCGCGGAATAAATCCATCACGGTCTTGCGGCCTTTTTCGTCGCTTGCGGTGGTGACGATTCCGCGGGGCTTGTTCATGGCGAAGTAGACGAATTCGCTTGCTGTAACGGGGGCGCCGTCTATGAGAATCTCGTCGTTTTCGTAAGCGGGCGATTCAGGGTCGCGTACGGGCTTGCCTCGGAGAATCACGTGGCCTTCGCGCACCAGCTTTTCGGCTTGGCTGCGGCTGCAATAGCCGCGCTTGGAAATTACGCGGGCAACGCCGTGGGCGCCCTGCTTTGTGGACTTGTTGCTGCTACGAAACGCCATTAATGTCATTCCGCACTGGGTGCGGAATCTCCTCTTGTTGCTAAAGTCATGAGCATGTTGTATATTTTTTTGTTTAGCGCGTTGTTGAGCGCGTCTGCTGTAGCAGTGTCTTCAAAACCCATGTCGCGTGCGCGTTCGCCGCAAACGTCAATGCCGAGAATTTTTCGGTTCTGTGCTAGCGTTTGGAGCGTGTCGGCGAGTTGTTCAAAAGTGAGCGAACCTTGGTCCCAGTTGGTGGCGGCCTCTGCCGTAGAGAGGGCGTCTTTGTCGATGGATATATAGAGGCTAGACGAAAGAGATGTGAGATGTGAAAAGTGAGATGAGAGGGAGGCTATCTCACTTTCGCGGATGAAGGTGACTCTGTTCAGAATTTCGGCGGAGTTTACTTGGGTAAGGTCTTCGCGGATTTCTTCAACCAGGTGGTCGGCGACTCCGATAACGATGACGTTCTGCACGAACTTGTTGTGGCCCAGAACTTCTTTAATCCAGCCACCGCAACTTAAGATTCCTTCGAATCTAGGCGGTTGCATGTCGGGATGGTGGTCAAATACCACAAGGTCGAAAGGTTCTTGAACGCTGTCCGTCCAGAGCATGCTCATGTAGTGGTAATTGCCGTTGTCAAAGAAATGAATGCCGAAGGAATCGTTGCCTACGCTTTCGATTTGCTGGCGGAGAATGGCTTGAGCTTCGTCATCGCAGTAGCAGTCGGTGCCGTCAATTTGAGTGCAATCAAACCAATGAATATTTTTGTCGGTAGCCGCAGACTCTAGCAACCCTTGCATAAAGGGCTGCTCGCTGTAAACGCCTGTGAAATCTTGAACAGTAACGGCTGGCATCTTGACTCAAATATAAACTTATTTGCTAAAGCGTTTGCAGAAGGTGCAACTTTGACAAAGCGGGTGGCGCAATTCGTGCTTCTCGAATCCTTCGCGGAGGCTCTTGGCGGCAGGCGATTTAAGAATTTCGACGAGGCTTTGTTCTTGGATGCGGCCAAGCGTAATTTGCCCACTATGGTCAAGACAGCAGGCGACGACGCGCCCATTGAGCAAAATCGCTACATGCGTGTCAAGGGCGCGGCATGAACCTGCGGTAGATTTGGCGTGGCTTTCGTCTAACTCGGGCCATTCAAAGCGGGAATCTTGATGCAGGTAGATTTTTCCGACTACGGGGAAACTCTTGTGTCGGCTACAGAAATGCTCCAGCGAAATTTGCGCGCTAGGTTCGGCGCTGCCCGAGGAGCGACCGAAAGCCTCGTTGACCTTTGAAATCATGGTACGATTCCAAACATCGCTGGCATCATCGCCTACATTCCAGAGCCTTAAATTGATGTACAGGTCTGGGCGTACGGCGTTTGCCATCTTGCAAAAGTCGAGGACATCTTGGAGATGACGCTTGGCAATCTCTGGCGAAAGTTCTGCGTAGGCGTGCGTCGAAAAATTCACCTGTCGCACGGCGGGGGAGGCAAGAATCAACTTGCCGGTGCGTGCAATGGTGGTGCCGTTGGTGGTCAGGTTCAGCTTGAGGGGCGTGGATTCCAGTTTTTTCAGGAAGAGGCCGAATCCCGGATGCAGCGTGGGCTCGCCAAGCACATGAAAGTAGACATTTTCGGCTACAGTCGCCGATTCGGTAATGCATCGCTCAAACAGTTCCGTACTCATGAATTCGCGCGGCTTATTTATCGAATGGGACGATGCTGATGAATTCGCTTTTCCGCAGGGGCAAAAGCTGCAATTCAAATTGCAAACGTCCGTGATTTCGATGTAGACCGCGTTCATGCTTTACTTGAGTCTCAGTTTTTTCTGGGCGTAAATGCTTTGACCGCCGTTACAAACGAAGGCGACTACGCAAACGATAAAGAAGGCGGGCAAGGTGTCAAATCCAAAGATTTCGGCGCCGATAAAGATGGGGGCCAAGAGCGTGTTGGTGGCTCCGCCAAAGACAGCGGCATAACCGAGGGCTGCTGCAAGTGGCAGGGGAACGCCCACCATGGCGGCTACCCAAGCGCCGAATGTTGCACCGATGGCGAACAACGGCGTGACTTCGCCGCCCTTGAACCCGACGGCAATCGTCGCAATCGTGAGCGCTAATTTCAGAATCCAGTCGCAGGCAAAAACCGTCGTTCCAACGGCGGCTCCGCTTGCAAAACAGAAATCAATCAGATTCGTGCCCAGGCCCGCGTAGCGGCCCTGCCAGAACAACAGCAAAAGAAGGCTAATGGCGATGCCGACAAAGGCGATGCGCTTGACCGCATTCGGCAACTTGTTCGCGGCAAGTTTCTTGGCGAGCGAAAGCAATTTGGCAAAACCGCCGCCGACAATGCCGAAAAGTACGCCGAGCAACGCAAGTTTCAGCACAAATTGAATATTCAAACCATTTTCGTTCCACAGGAGTCCAGCCACATTCCAATCCGGGAACAGGGCGCTCAAATTCACCGAGAACTTTTCAAGTCCGAGCATTTCAGAAACCTTGTAGGCCGTAAATGCGGCGACCGTTGCTGGGAGTAATGCCGATAGATTCAAGTAGCCAACCAGCAGGACTTCGAGTGCGAGCGCAATGGCGGCAAGCGGTGTCTGGAAAAGGCCCGCAAAGCCAGCGGCCATGCCTGCAATCAGCAGAATCTTGCCCGCGTTTTCCACAGGAATCTTTTTACTGATGTTGTGCCCGAGAGTCGCACCAATCTGAATCGCGACGCCTTCGCGGCCGGCGCTACCACCGAACAAATGGGTAAGCCATGTGCTTACCGCGACCATCGGGATCATGCGCAGCGGAATTTCGTTTTCTTTACCGTGGGCGACCCCGAAAACCATGTCCATGCCGCGCTCGGTGCCCTTGCCAAATTTCTTGTAGCCAAGCACAATTGCAACACCAATCAAGGCAAGACCCGGAATCCAGTAAAGCGGATTGGCATCACGCACCGCACTTACGGCCAAGAGCACCTGCCCAAAGAATGCCGTAAGGGCTCCTACAACAGCGCCAACGACAACCGCGGCAATCGTCAAAATCGGTAACGAAAGCCACTTTTGAACAAATGCGCTAATTCTCGCCTTCATCTGTTCTTTCGCCATGCGCATCATTTGCTCCTTCATTTCGGGGGACATGCCGGCGAATTGTTCCTTGAATTGGTTGTATTTGCCAAAATCTCTAAAATTCATGGATAATCCTTGATTGCGCGGTAAATTTAGAAATTTAGTCCGAAAAGCAGATTTTGTATATTTGAAATATGAAATTGGAATCCCGCTCTAAAAAATTTTCATTGACTCAGATTTCTTTGGCGATGCTTTCGTCGTCGCTCTTGGTGGCAGTACTTTCTTCTTGCGCCTCGAATAAATCGGATGCAAACACGCCCGCAACCGAGAACGTGTCTGCGGAGCGCCCGGCAGCACTCCCGCCTCAGCCTTCGACGCCGGTGACCGTGTTCGAAATGAAGTTCTTGAGTGCTGACAAACAGGTGCGTGTGGTCAACAAGCCGACCCTTGCAGCCCTTGATTTCGCGGCGTATTTCAATAATCCGATTCGCTTGGCGGGCAAAGAAGAAAAGCCTGAAAACTATACGGGCAAAATGGCTTCGGCAAAGCTTGCTGAATATCCGTTCCCGATGCTCGATTCCCTTTCGGAATATGAACCTGCCGTTATTGCGGGCCGCCAGCCTTTGGCTTGGGAACCGCTAGCCAAGATTCTTTATGCGCAGACCGGAAACGATTCGCTTTCACAGTTGTTGAATTCCGTTGAAGCGGTCAAGTGGAATGAACCCGATGTATTCAGGGCCTTCCAGACGGTGACTCGCATGTGGGGCGTTCCCTTGAGCAATGGTTCAGTGGACTGGTGGGTCGAAGTGATGCCTGCACCATGGACGGGCCGTTCCGTGTTCTACGGAAAGCTGAAGTTTAGCTCTACCGGTGAAACCGCTGAAATTTTGAATTACTACTTGACTGGCGAAATGAACATTGACGATGCCATGAACTGGGCTCGTACTTTGTCGTCTTACTGGTATCCGACTTTGAATACCGACTTGGAACCGCATACGGCAGGTGCGACCTGGGAAGGTGACAAGAATAGGCCTTTTGCCGTGATGCGCGGAAACCCGATGGGTACGCCGATGTGGATTGCTTTTGAAGTACCGGCATTCCGCATGAATGACGAAGCCTTGCGCGCCAAGCGTACGGCGGATTCCTTGGCAGAAGCGGGCGAGGTGGTTCCGGTGAACCGCATGCTCGATACAAGCTCTGCATTCAGGCTTGAAACGCTTGCCTCGCTCGAAGGCTCGTGTCCTGTAAATGCGGATACGAAAAAGTTCCGCGATGCTCTCTCGAAAAAGCTGAAGAAACTCCCGAAGGAACAAAATGCCTGGGCTGGTGGCGATATGCTCTGGTTTAGACGCAACGCCAATTACTTGCTTGCAGATAAAATAACCAAGCAGGATTCCTTGCATAATCCGCTCCCGCGCTTGCTAGAACTCAAGAAGTACTTGGATTCCCTGAATGTGCAACTCTTGGTGGTGCCGGTTCCGGTGAAAGAAGAAATTTATGGCGAACGCCTGGTTGATGGCACTGCCGCTGACCTTTGCGTGAACCCGGCCGGTCGTGAATTTACCCGCGAAATGCTTGCCGCAGGGCTCGACGTACTTGATCTTTACCCGGCCTTGATGGCAGCCAAGTCGGGCGATGAACCTCCGCATTACAGCTACCAGCGTTACGATACGCACTGGTCTTTGCCTGGCATGCTTGCTGCCATGGAACTCTTGGCTAGCCGCGTGACGCAGTATTCTTGGTACGCTGAATCGGGCGCACAGCCTGGTACACTTAATCTGCAAGAAACAAAAACGGTTCGTGAAGGCGATCTTGTGGCGCATTTGCCCGATGCCGAAAAGTCTAAGTACCCGGCAGATACTTTGCCTGCAATGAAAATCTTCAAGGGCACCGAAGCCTACAAGGGCGGCAAGAATTCGCCGATTCTCTTGATGGGCGATTCCTTTACGGGCGTGTTTGAATCCGTCGATCAAAAGAGCGGCGGCCCGGGCTCGCTTTTGGCTTATGCGACAGGGCTCGATGTACAGGTGCTTACCAGTTGGGGCGGCGGCCCGGGCGTTTATCACCGCATGATGAAAATGAAGAAGGATATGCAGAGCAAGCGTCTCGTGATTTACATGATGACGGCTCGCGACTTCTGGCAGTCTCCCATGGAGTGGGACGCTCTTTAGTCTCTATGCTTGCTCGTCTTTCTGCTCTCGCTAAGCGTTTCTTTTGGCCGGTGCTAATCGTCGTTTTTGCGGCGTCATTGGCGCTGGTGCTTTGGAGCGGGCGAGCCGAGACGATGAGTTTTAGGGATGCGGCCTGTTCCTTTGAAGATCGTTTGCCGGGATGCCTCGATTCTATTGAATTCTGGAATGGCGGACTCGCTTATTTTGATAGTTCGCTTGCGACGACCGGCGATACCTTGTGGAGTTTGAAAAGCTTGCTCTGGACGTATTGGGGCCTTGAGTTTGCTGGCGCGGGCGATGCTGCCGTGACTGCAGAGGCTATACTTCCGCTGCATGTGCTGCAAATGAAAAAGTCCGGCTGCATGGGGCTTTCTTGGCTTGCGATGATGCTTGCCGAAGCGCGCGACTTGCCTCTTTCGGTCATCATGCTCCCAGGGCATGTATTCTTGCGCTATGGCGCAGATTCCTCGACGGCAATCAACTTGGAACCCAATCGCGAAGGCTATAGCTATACTGACGCTGAGTACCGCGAAAAGTACAAGGCCGGCCCTTGGACTGGGCTTGAATTTAAACCGCTTACAGCCACGCAGTTTGTGGGACTCGCTGCCTTCAATATGGGAAACCTGTACCTGGATAGCGACCTGCGCCGTGCTTTGACCTGGTACCGCATGGCCGAGGAGTTTTTCTCGGAATATCCGGGCATCAAGGCCAACCAAGAGATTGCTAAAAGCCGTTTACCTGACCACCTGTAATCGTGATTTTTGCCCTAAATTGCTATTTTTTGCAAATGCGGGTTATTTTACTCTCTTTAATATCGCTCTTGTTTTTTGCTTGTGCCGATGTGAATCCCACATCCGATTATGTTTATCTTGGGGTTTCAAAAGATAAACTGGATGGCATGATTCGCGTGACGGCTTATAATGCGACTGCAATTCTTGGAACGAACGATACCGCTGCGAAGTTAGAAGAATACCCCCAGATGAAAGTCAAAATTGACTATTCATTTTCGATGGGACATCACGAAGTTACTTGTAGCGAATTCAATAAATTGATGAAACCGCAGGGACTCACGCTCTCCTGTTTAAACAAGAATCTTCCGGCAACAGATTTGACCTACTATGATGCCGTTTTGTTTGCAAATGAAAAAAGCAAGGCCGATAATTTTGATACGGTTTATTCCTATACGAGCAAACAGGTCGATAGCGATGGCCATTGCACATTCCTCGAAGGTTTCTATTTCCATACCGATGTAGACGGCTATCGTTTGCCGACGGAGGCGGAATGGGTTTTGGTGGCCGGTCGCCGCTGGAATCCGAAAGCGAGCTGGAATGCTGAAAATTCGGGAATCCAAATGCAAGAGGTCTGTACACGAATTACGGATTCTACCGATTTTTGCGATATGGCCGGTAACGCTATGGAATGGGTCAATGACTGGCTTGGATTCTTTAGAGATACGACCATATATAATTACGCCGGTTCCCCCGATGGCGGCAACATGGGCAAGCGTATTGTGAAAGGCGGAAGCTATCGTCAGTTGCCGTCTGCCATTAACTTGTATAGCCGTACCGATGTGTATACGATTACATCGTCTACTCGTGCCGAATATGTTGGCTTCCGCTTGGCTTTTGGTCAAATTCCTGATGCGATGTGGATTGACTATGACGGTATTCCCAATTCAAAGCGCGTAATTTCGTTGGTGAACCAGCGTACGTTGAAATCTCATTTGGATGCGTATAAAGTCGTTCTTGCGTTCCGCAATAACTTGACCGGTAATTTGGCTTATGTGAATTATTCGGATGGAACCATCTATACGGCCGAAATCAAGGATACTTTGGAAGTTTATCATCCGGATGTTTCTCCGAACGGGCGCTTTGTCGCTTTTTCTACGGGACTAGAAGGGGTGTCTGGCAAGTCGGAAGTGTATGTCAGGTCGCTTTCGCTGGGCTATATTAAAATTGTGAAACTGAAGGTCGATAATGCCGCGATTCCCCGCTGGAGGGTTCTCCCGAATGGGGATACGGTGATTGTTTACGTGACCAATGCAGGCGATAACAGAACCGATGGTACTTTCAAGTCGGCATCGACGTGGCAGGTGAAATTCCAGAATGAACGGTTCGGCAAGCCTCAAAAGCTTTTTGACGGAGCCTACCACGACGGAATCAGTGACGATGAACGCCTTGCTGTGACGGGCGCTAGACTGCTCCGCGCCAAAGTGGCGCAAGGTTCTTCGACGGTTCGCTCCAAGGCCCGCGATACTTTGTGGTACAATGGAGAACAGGCCTGCAACGTTTCGCTTGCGACCGATGGATCCAAGAAAACGTTGTTCCTTGACTTTGCCAGCGAGACTGGACATAAATTCGTGGGCGAGTCGTACGGTGTTCACGAACGCATTCTGGTTGTGGATAGTACGGGTAAGCTGATTAGCTCTATAAAGGCTCCTTTGGGCTATTCCTTTGATCACACGGAATGGGTGCGTGGCCGTTCGGACTATGCGGTGGCAACCCTTACGGAAGCAAGCGGCATGCACAAGAAGGTTGTGCTTGTGAACATGCGTGATAGCAGTATAACCGAGCTGGTTGAAGGCGATGACTTGTGGCAACCGAATCTCTGGATTCCGGATGCTTTGGATAAATCCAGGTTTGAAGTCGATGAGGATAGTGCCGGTGTATACATGCATGCAGGCGAAAATCTTGAAGGCATTTTGATGCGTTACAATATGGAATTGCTTTGGCGTTTCCGCGATACGGCTAATGTCGTGATTGTGGGCTCGTCACGTCCGTTACATTCTGTGTCGCCCAAATATTTTGTACAACCGTTCTATGCGATTAACCTGGCCCAGACTCCGAATTCCATATACATGTCAAAGGACTTCTTGGACTATTACATTTACCCGCATTTCAAAAAGCTTCAGTATGTCGTGATTTCGTTGGATATCGATTTTTGGTATAAGACCGATGAAGGCCCGAATAGTGACAACTTCTTCAAGAACAATTACAAAAATTATGCGGGCTTTGTCTATGACAAGAACCATAATTACTGGCAAGACGGATACCCGTCTGGTTTGTTGGAATATACGACGAATTATATGACGGTTGAAGGCGATTATATATACCTGGATGATCGCGGACGTATGCTTGGAACCGGTTGTAAGCCTTGGAGTAAAAATCCGGATATTGAGATGGATTCCCTGTATTACGATGATCATCCGGAAACTCTTGAAAATTCAATGAAGGCTTTCAAGGAAATTCTTGAGACCGCGAAAAAGAGAGATGTCCGTGTGGTGGGCGTAATCTTCCCGCAAAATCCGGCTTACAGAAAAACGGGGGCTTTTGGCCGTTATGGCTTGCGTAGAAGCTTGGCGAAGGAACTTATCGACGATTTGAAGGCTCTGGAAAAGACTTATCCGAATTTCAAATTGCTTGATGAAAATAAAATGGGCAAGCATGATTACGATGATAAAGTCGCATCGGATGAAGACCATCTTTGCACCAAGGGTGCTCCTAAAATCACCAAACGTATTGAAGCTGTCTTGAAGGAAATGAGGTAAGCAATGTATCGTATTTTTCTGTTGCTGTTGAGCTTTGCCTTTTTTGCTTGTTCTAATTCTGAATACATCTATTCGCAGCAGAATGTCGATTCTGCGTTTGAATCGGACACGCTGGACAATATGGTTGTTGTCAGGCATGAAAAAAAGGAAGTCTTGCTGGGTACAAACGAAGGTGCTGCCAGGGCGAATGAACGCCCGCAAATGCGTGTGACCCTGAATTACGATTTTTCGATAGGCAAGTCGGAAGTGACTTGCGCCGAATTCAATTCGCTAATGAAATCTTCGAAAATTTCGGTCCCTTGCGAAAAAGATGCTTATCCGGCAACGAACTTGACCTACTACGATGCAGTCCTTTTTGCAAATGCCCGCAGCAAAAAAGAGGGATTCGATACAGCGTATACGTATAGCAATATTGAACTGAATTCCGAAAAGCATTGCGTGAATTTGGAAGGTTTTGCGTTCCATCCCGAGGTGAATGCGTATCGCTTGCCGACCGAGGCGGAATGGTCTTTTGTTGCTGGCCGTTTCTGGAGTGCAAAGGATGCCTGGACGGCGGATAATTCTGATTATCATTTGCATGCGGTTTGCTCGAAGTTTGAAAAAGCGCAAGTTTGCGATATGATTGGAAATGCCATGGAATGGATGAATGACTGGCTTGGCAATTTCCGCGATACGACTGTTATGAACTATGTGGGCGCTCCCGATGGCGGTGCGCTTGGTCAGCGTGTGGTCAAGGGCGGAAGCTACAGAACGCCTGCAGAATCCATTACCCTTTATGGTCGTGGTGACGTGTATACGGTAACGTCTTCAACCCGTGCTGATTATGTGGGCTTCCGCTTGGCCTTTGGCGCAATTCCCGATGCTTTGTGGATGAATTCTGATGGTAAAGCTGCCGGTAGCCGCGTGATTCCTCTTGCCAGTTCCTCGACGATCAAGTCGCTCTTTGATACGTACAGAGTCAAGCTTGTGTTCCGTAACGATTTGTCGGGAAACTTGTCTTTTGTCGATTATTCCAACGGCGCACTTTCGGTCGTTGAAATTGAAGATACCTTGAATGTATACCACCCGGATATTTCGCCGGATGGCAAGATGGTTGCCTTTAGCACTAAGCTTGAAGGCGTTTCGGGCAAGTCTTCTGTTTATGTGCGCAACTTGGATGCCGAGGGTTCGGCTCTTGTAAAGCTGGATGTAAAGAGTGCGGCTATTCCGCGTTGGCGTGTGCTTGAAAACGGCGATACGGTTATTGTGTATGTGAACGATGCCGGCAACAATAAGGATGATGCAACCTTCAAGTCAACTTCGACTTGGCAAGTGAAATTCTCGAAGGGTAAATTTGGCGAACCGAAAAAGCTGTTCGATGGTGCATACCATGGTGGCATTAGTGAAGACCAAAAGTTGGCTGTTACCGGAGCTCGTCTTTTGCGGGTGAACATGGCTGGCGAAACCGAAGTTTGGTATAATGGAGAACAGGCCTGCAACGCATCGCTTTCTCAAGATAGCAGTAAGCGTACCATGTTCCTTGATTTTGCAAGCAAGACTGGGCGAGACTATGTTGGCTCTAAGTATGGAACCCATGAACGGATTCTTGTGGCTGACAGTACGGGCAAATTGATTCAGTCGGTGGGTGCTCCGAAGGGCTATTCTTTCGATCATAGCGAATGGGTCCCGGGTGACCACAATATGGCGGTTGCGACGTTTACGAATGCAAACGGTGCCCATACGAAAATCGTCTTGGTGAATCTTTCGGACTCTAGCGTTGTGGAATTGGCCGAAGGCGATGAACTCTGGCACCCTGCGCTTTGGGTGAATACGGCTTTTACGGGCTACGATGATTTGTTGGCTCTGGATAGCGCCGGCGTTTATTATGGCGAAGGCTTGGACATTGAATCGGAAAAGTCCCGTATCAAGATGGAACTCTACTGGAAGAATCTTGATGTAACCGAAGTGCTTTTAGTCGGAAGTTCCAGAATGGAAATGGGGGTTGATCCGGATGCGTATCCGGAATGGAATATGCTGAATACGGCTATTTCTGGAATTGACGGAAACCGCGATATGTATTTTGTTGAAAATTACGCGTTGAACCATTCCGACAACTTGAAAGCGATTGTGATGTCCCTAGATTTGGACAATTGGAGCGGAAGGGAAGACCACTTGCGTTTGATTCATATGGGTGTTCCCGGTTACGATTACGATGCCCATCACGACTTCTGGAAATCTGGCCTGCCCAGCGGATTTATCGAAGCGGTCGAGAATGCGTATCCGGCAAGTCAAGGCTGGATGCAGCGCTATTCTGCTCGCGGCGGACTCGATGACGAATGCCGCGGCTGGGATGCCGATGGAACCGACGTGTTGATGGATTCTGTATTCACGAAGCAAGAAGATCGCTATCTGGATGCAAGGTTGAATGAACTTGCTGAAATTGTAGACAGTGCGGCCGCCAAGAATATCTATGTTGTCGGAATCATTTTCCCGATGGCCCCCCAGTACAAAAAGACGGGTAGTTTTGGAACTTATGGCCTGCAGCGCAGTAAATATCCCGAGAAAAAGAAAAAGCTGGATTCGCTTGCCAAGGCAAATCGATACTTTGTGTTAATGGATGAAAATAAGAATGGCGATCATGATTATACGGACCAAATGTCTTTTAACCGTGATCACCTCTGTGTCGCCGGCAAAAAACAGATGACAGACCGCTTGGATTCTGTCCTGAAAACATTGAAATGGTAATAGCCGCATTTGTCATTCTGTTTGCGATCTTTCCGCTGACCGATACCGACATCTGGTGGCATTTGGCTTGTGCCCGCGAATGGGTGACGACATGGACGCCTGTTCGCACGCCCGTTGTGAATGTGCACGAATACTTTCAACTGCTAGTTGGCTTTGTCTACGGCTTGGGCGGTGCTCCGCTCTTGGTGGCGTTCAAAGCGGTGTTGTGGGGAGCGGTCTTTGCGCTGTTCCTTCGCCGTCGTCCTTGTCACCTTGAACTCGTTTCAGGGTCAGCATTCCTCGCCCTAACCATTATCCCGCTGTTCTTTTTCCGCTACCATTTCGAAATGCGCCCGGTGCTTTTTTCGCTATTGTTTCTCGGAATTTTTTGGAATGTCTTGCCGAGATTGTTTGCGAACGGTCGCTTGACTCCCGTAAACACGCTCCTCGCCGTTCTTGTTCTTGCAATTCAGTGGACATGGTGCAAAGTTCAAGGTTTGTACATTTTGGGCCCGCTTTTTGCGGTGCTTGTGCTGGTTGCCGGAATTTGGAATCCTTGCAGGGCGGGCGATAGGCCTTCGCGGAAGGCGCTTGCGTTGCGTAGCGCTTTTGTTGTCGCACTATTTGCGATGCCGTTCTTGCACAAAGAAGGTTTGAACTTGTTCTTGTATCCGTTCGGGTTGTTGGACCGATTGCTCGGACTTTCGTCCTCGGCGTCCATCTTTGCGAGCGAAATCGCCGAAAACCGCTCTCCATTCACGCTCTTGATGGCGGGGGAGAATACGCTGGAATGCGTGTTGATGATTTTGTTCTGCGTCGCTGGAATGGGATTTGCCATCTGGCAATTGTATAAGGCTCGCAGGCCCGATATTTTGAATGTGACGCTCTTGATAACGGCGATTCTTGCTCTTGTTGCCGAACGAAACTTTGTGCTGTTCTTGCCGGTGCTTTTGGTAACGCTCCCGGTTCCCTCAAAGCAACTGAAACTTCCGACCTCATTTCACATTCCACGTTATTCATTTACGCTAGTTTTTCTTGCGTTTATTCTAGGCTTTTGGGCTCGTTCGCTTTCGGCTTACGATTATTCTATGGTCGCTTACCAGCGTGTGCCAGTGCATGCCGCAGCATGGATGGTAAAACACCCGCATGTTGGCAAGCTGTTTAACGATGACCGCGCTGGCGGTTACTTGGCGCTAATGAATCCTGCCGATTCCATCTATATCGATGGACGTTTTATCCTGAAGACAGCGGATTTTTTTGAGCGGTATCTGGATTACGCCAAAGACCCGGTCCTGTTTATGCATGACGCCGATTCCCTTGGCATTGACCGCGCCTTATTCCCGCTGCAATACTATGCCCGCTGGGATACGCTTATGCAAGCTTTGCAACAAGATTCCCGCTGGCACCTGGCCTACCGCGACGAATACTTCGCCGTGTTCGATAAAATACTCAAATAGAGCCGAACGGTATAACTGTGAGCCATAAGCTCCATGCGTTAAGCAGGAGCGTTGGCGAGAGTGAGGCGATGTCACATTCTTGTTTTGAAATAG